>JALZAG010000064.1 GCA_030948445.1 Candidatus Dormiibacterota bacterium | reverse complement strand
TCGTGCAGAAGAGCCTCGCCGAGGGTTTCGGGCTGACCGTCGCCGAGGCGATGTGGAAGGCACGGCCGGTGGTGGCCAGCCGTATCGGCGGCATCCAGGACCAGATCGAGGACGGGGTCAGCGGGATGCTTCTCGACGACCCCACCGACAGGGAGGCCTTCGCCACGGCCGTCCGCGGCCTGCTCACCGACCCCGAGCGTGCCCGCACGATGGGCGAGGCAGCGAAGGCCCGGGTGACCGACCGCTTCCTGGGATCGCGCCATCTCGCCCAGTACGTGGAGATCTGCGCGGGACTCATCTGAGCAAGCGCACGTGCGCGCCGGCAGGTCAGCTCTGGGAGAGGGGGTTCTCGCCACCCAGGTCGGGGAGGTTGAGCTCATTGACCCAGTCGCGGATCTTGGCGAGTCGCTCGGTGGTCTCCTCGTCGGTCTCGCCGGGCTCAGCCTCCTGGTCGGCCTCAGGCAGAACGCCGGCGCGGTCGAGGACCTCGGTGGCCACAAAGATGCCGGCGCCAACGCGAACAGCCACCGCGATGGCGTCCGACGGACGCGAATCGATCTCCACGTGGCGTCCGTCGAGGTGGGCGAGGATTCGCGCATAGAACACCTCGTTGGCAAGCGAGGTGACCACGATGCGCTCCACGTTGATGTCCACAGCGCCGAGGATGTTGGCGAGCAGATCGTGGGTGATGGGCCGCTCCGGCGTCATCCCGGTGATCTTCAGCGCGATGGCGTTGGCCTCATTGATACCGATCCATATCGGCAGGTAGCGCTCGGCTGTCTTCTCCTTGAGGATGACGACGTGCTGGCCGGTGGGCATGTGGACGCGGATGCTGTCGACGGTCATCTCGATGAGCTCGGCCATGCCTCGATGATAACGCTGGGTCATTGGGGCGCCCCATGATCGTGGGGACTACTCAGAGACGCTGGCGCCCTGCCCGGGAAATTCCTCGACGCGCAGCTCGAGGCGGTACGGAGTGCCGCCCAACTGCTCGCGCAGGGCGCCCAGCAGGTGCGCCGACAGGCATTCGCAGGTTGTGTTGGCCACCGGCAGCAGCACGGTGTCGCCGCGAGGGATCACGAATCGTCGCGACCCCTCGGTGAGGACGACGAGATCGTCGGTCTCCTCGACGCGAATCTGCGGGGAACGCGTCGGCACCAGCATGCGTTCGTCCAACGCGGCGCAGAGCGTCCGGAGCGCACCCTTCAGCTCTGAGAAGTCGACGACTGTTCCCTCGTGGTCCATGGGGCCGCGGGCGCGCAGGATGACACGGTAGTTGTGTCCGTGGAGGCGTTCGCTGCGTCCCTGGTGGATCGAGAAGTGGGCGGCGCTGAAGCCGATGTCACCGCGCGCGAGCTCGAGGCTGGCCTCCATGGCTGCGTACCATAGCCTGCTGTGGGACGGGACACTCTGCTGCTCATCGACGGTCATTCGCTCGTCTACCGCGCGTTCTTCGCCATGCCGGCGCTCACCAACAGCCGTGGCGAGGTGACCAACGCCGCATATGGCTTCACGTCGATGCTCCTCAAGGCCCTGGGCGACCATCGGCCCACCCACGCGGTGGCCGCGTTCGACCCCCCGGGCCGCACCTTCCGGCACGATCAGGACTCCACCTACAAGGCGGGTCGCAGACCCACCCCCGAGGACCTGATCCCGCAGTTTCCGTGGTGCCGCGAGGTTGTCCAGGCGCTCGGGATCCCGATCATCGAGGTGCCCACCTTCGAGGCTGACGACGTGATCGGGACTCTCAGTGTGCAGGGGGAGCAGGCCGGCCTGGACGTGCTCATCGTCACCGGCGACCTCGACGCTCTCCAGCTGGTCACCGAGCACGTCCGAGTTTTTGCCAATCGGCGCGGTATCTCCGACACCATCGTGTACGACGTCGACCGAGTGTGGGAGCGCTACGGGTTCTCGCCACCGCTGGTGGTGGACTTCAAGTCGCTGCGCGGCGACGTCTCGGACAACATCCCGGGCGTCCCCGGGATCGGCGACAAGACCGCGATGAGCCTGGTCCAGGAACATGGTCAACTGGAGTCCATCCTCGCGGCAGTCCCCACCATGAAGGAGGGAAAGGTCAAGCGGCTGCTGACCGAGTACGAGGAGCAGGCGCGGCTCAGCAAGCAGCTGGCCACCATCCAGCTCGACATGGACATCTCCCTCGACCTCGAGTCATCGCGTCTTGGCCCCCATGACGACGAGCGCATTCATGAGGTCTTCGACCGCCTCGAGTTCCGGTCCCTACTGGGACGCATCCCCACCTACGGCACCGAGACGGTGAGCGCAGCAACGGCGGCCGGGACCTCGCCGGGCGGCCAGGGCTCGTTGAATTTCGACGCCGCCCCCGTCCCCGTCCCCGTCGCGGTCGAGGTGGTCACCGTGACCGACATCGCGCTGGCGGAGGAGATGGCCGGTCGCCTCCGCACGCACGGCGAGATCGCGGTGCGCAGCGTGGTCGAGGGAACCGCTCGGCGCGGGCAGGTGGTGGGCATTGCGCTTGCCTCGATGGAGGCACCCGATCCCGCGTACTACATCCCGGTTGGGCACGAGGGCGCCAACGCAGACGACCAGGTGCTCGACGTGCTCAGGCACGTGCTCGATGACACCACCATCGTCAAGAACGGGTACGACCTGAAGCAGGAGTTGCTCGCCTGGGCCGCACGCGGCATCGAGGTGAGCGGGCTCGGGTTCGACTGCATGCTGGCTGCGTACCTCTGCATCACGACGCGCACGCGAGTGCCGTCACTCCCGGTGCTCGCGCACGACCTCTGCGGGCTCAGCGAACAACCCGAGGACACGCTGGTGGGCAGCGGCAGGACGCGGCGCAGCGTCG
>JALZAG010000037.1 GCA_030948445.1 Candidatus Dormiibacterota bacterium | reverse complement strand
TCCTGGATGTGGCTGGGCACGTGCACATCCGAGGCGTCGACCGGGACGGCGCCGAAGCTCTGGGCCATTTCAAGGCGCTGCGCCACGGTGTCGATGGCGTAGATCACCGACGGCTTGAACGCGCGCGCCGCCTGCACCGCCATCAGCCCGACAGGCCCACAACCCTGCACCACGACGACGTCGCCCTCTCCGATGCGTGCCTCGACCGCGCAGTCGTACCCGGTGGTGAAGATGTCACCGGCGAAGAGCACAGTCTCGTCGCTCAGAGAGTCGTCGATGGTCCGCAGGCAGAGGTCGGCGTTGGGCACCCGTACGTACTCCGCCTGGCCCCCGTTGAGGTCGCCAAGAAACATGCCGTAGCCGAAGACGCGCTGATCAGGACAACGGCTGAACAGGCGCTTGTTGCAGAACCAGCACGTGCCGCACGGGATCATGAAGGACGCCAGCGCGCGGTCACCCGCGGCCAGGTTGTGCACCGCCGACCCCGTCTCCTCGACCACGCCGATGAACTCGTGGCCGAGCACACTGCCCGGGATCATCCCGGGGATGCGTCCGTTGAGCACATGCAGGTCGCTGCCGCAGATGGCGGTGCTGGTGACCCTGAGCACGACGTCGGTCGGCTCCTCCACGGTGGGCCGCGCCACGTCGGCCATCTCCACACGTCCGATATCGGCGAATGTCAGCGCGCGCATCAACAGCTCCTTGTTCTCGTACTCGTTTGCGGGGCTCTCGTCAGCTCTCGTGCTCAGACGCGCGGCGCTGGGTCACCCTGTCTCGCAGTGATTCGTCGATCTCCCCTTTCTGGCCCGCCTCGCGGCGCAGCCAGAAGGGCAGTCCCTCGGCGTCGTGCTCGGCCGCACGGCGGCGAATCTCGATGAGGCTGCGCAGGGCCTCATCGACGGTGGTTTGCAGCGGCGCATCTCCCCCTCCCAGCTGGCCGACGATGTCCTCGGGGATGACCACGGTGTTGGGAACGGGCGGCGGCGGGGCGGAGTTGAAGAGGCGGCCCAGCCAGGACATGGCGCGAGTGTAGCGTCCGGGTCGCGGGCCCTCAGCAGCGCTGGGTGTCAGGCGTCCGCCCGATGGCGCTAGGCTGCGTCCATGGCAACCAAGGCGGCGCCTCGCATGGACTGGACCGGGAACGCGGATGCGGATGCGCTGGTGGCGCGCAACCCTCTGGCCCTGCTCATCGGTTTCTGCCTCGACCAGCAGATCCCTGTCGAGAAGGCCTTCGTCGGGCCACTCGAGATCCAGCACCGCCTGGGCACGCTCGACGCCGCTGAGCTCGCGGCTGTCGACCCCGGCCGTTTCGAAGCCGCCTTTCGGGAGCGCCCCGCCATCCACCGTTTTCCGGCCAGCATGGCGGCACGCGTGCAGGCGCTCTGTGCGGTGGTCGCCGGCGACTACGGGAACGACGCCACCGCGATCTGGACGGGCGTGAAGGACGCCGGTGAGCTGCAGCGGCGGCTGCGGGCTCTGCCCGGCTTCGGAGAGATGAAGGCACGCATCGTGCTGGGGGTACTGGCCAAGCACCTCGGCGTCACACCGAATGGCTGGGAGGAGCTGGCGCCGGACTTTCCCACGCTCGCGGACGTCCGCACCGTCGCCGAGCGCGAGAAGTACCAAGCCGGCAAGCGGGCGCACAAGGCCGCGATGCGAGCTGCGGCAGGTGCGCCGCCGGGTGCCGGAGAGCCGGGTGGCTGAGGTCACGGTTCGGGAGGATGGGGGCGTCCGGATCGTCCAGGTCGGTCCCATGGGCCCCTACGGCAACAACGCCTACATCGTCCGCGACGTCAGTGCCGGGAAGTCGCTGCTCGTCGACATGCCGCTCGACGAGGGGCCGCTGCTCGCAGCGATCGCCGCCGAGGGAGGTGTCGAGCAGGTGATCGCCACCCACTGGCACCCCGACCACTGGGCGACGTACGACGCGGTCCGCGCCGCCACCGGCGCGCCCGTGCACGTCGGGTCCGCCGAGGTGCACCTTGCTGACGAGCGCGTCGACGGCCGGCTCGAGGATGGCGCGGAGGTTCGCGTTGGCTCGATCAAGATCCGCGTGATCCATACCCCCGGTCACACCCCGGGCAGCATCTCGCTGCGAGTCGGTGGCGCGGTGATCAGCGGAGACACTCTGTTCAACGGAGGGCCGGGGAAGACCTTCGCTGCTGGCGACCTGGAGACGATCGTCGCCAGCATCGAGTCACGTCTGCTCCCGCTGCCACCGGAGACGGTGGTGCTCCCGGGACACGGGCAGCCCACCACGATCGAACGGAGCCGGGTCGGGGTTGCCGCCTACCGGCTGTCGCCCAAGGCCGCAGGGTTCTTCGGCGACGTGGAGTGGCCGCGGGCCTGACGCGGGCCCGGTCGCGGGGACCTCAGCGCGCGACGAGGCTGAAGAAGGTCACCGCGAACAAGGTCACCGAGAAGGTGGCGATCACCCCGATGCCGAGCCAGTCGCGCACAC
The DNA here is from genome assembly GCA_030948445.1 of Candidatus Dormiibacterota bacterium. Next base: position 5,962 of record JALZAG010000037.1, on the reverse strand, counting down.
GCAGCGCCATCCGGCGCCGGCGAACGGCGAGCAGTCGGCCGCGCAACGAGACCTCCGGAGCCCACTCCGAAGTTGATTGGGTTCCCGGATGACTGCCGGGCAGCGGTGGCGCTGGAGAGATCACGTCGGGCCTCCGGTGACCGTGGAATCTCCCAGGATCTGACCCCGGCGAATCCCACAGCGTGGGTATCACATTATGGATAAGTGAACGACGCACGTACAGCGTTGGTTACGCACCGGTCGCGGCGCCCGTCCGCTGAGTATCAAGTGCCACTTGACACTTGACGACGCAGCACCGACGATCGCCGCCGTGACCGCCTCCGTCCATCGCATGCGTGACCTGGTCCGGCTCACCGGCGTCAGCGCTCCAACCATCCACTTCTACGCGCAACAGGGACTACTCCCCGCTGCGCACAAGACGGCAGGCAACCAGGCGCTGTACGCGGACTCGACGATCGCGCGGATCCGCTGGATCCGCGACCTGCAGACAGAGCTCAACCTCTCGCTGCGCAGCATCGCCCACGTGCTCGCGATGCGCGGCGAGATCGCGGTCGAGGAGATCCGCGCGCTGCAGGCGCTCGGTGCCCTGCTCGAGGAGCCCGACCCGGCAGCGGGCGCCGCGGAGCTAGCCGCGGTGCGCGAGCGGCTGGCACCGACCGACATCGGCAGCCTCCAACGCCTCGGCCTGATCGGCTCCACCGGCCCGATCAGCAGTAGCGACCTGCGTCTGCTCGACCTCGTCGGCGCCATGCGGGCGTCCGGTTTCACCGAGGAGGCGGGGTTCTCCATCGAAAGCCTTGCGCTGTACCGCGACGCGGTCGAACGGCTGGTGTCGGACGAGCTGGCGCGCATCGTCGAGCCGGTGCTGCACCGCCACGACCCACAGACCCTGCGCGACCTCGTGCACAGCGGTCTGCCGTTGACCGACCGACTCCTCTCGCTGCTGCATCAGCGCGCTGTGCGCGGCGAGATGCAGCGCTGGCTCGACATCGCCCCCGACGCGGCGGGCGCCACCGCCTAGGAGCACTGATGAGTACTCGCGTCTACACCCTGCCCGTCGAACAGACCCGCTGGCACGTCGAAGGCGGCGCCCAGACCGTCTTCAACTGGGAGTACGACGAGGGTCGTGACCGGCTTCTCAACCTCTACGAGAAGGGCAAGAACAAGCAGTGGAACAGCCGCGAGCGGATCGACTGGAGCACCGAGGTCGACCACGACAACCCCTTCGAGTCGCCCGACGCCTACGTGCCGATCTACGGCAGCGAGGTGTGGGAGGAGATGGGCGCCAGCGATCGCGCCCAGCTGAAGCATCACCTGGCCGCCTGGCAGTTCTCGCAGTTCCTGCACGGCGAACAGGGCGCGTTGATCTGCGCGTCGAAGATCGTGCAGACCGTTCCCGACATCGACAGCAAGTTCTACGCTGCCACCCAGGTGATGGACGAGGCACGCCACGTCGAGACGTACTCGCGTTTCCTGTACGAGAAGCTCGACCTCGCCTACCCGATCAACCCGCACCTCAAGTCACTGCTCGACAACGTGGTCAGTGACACACGCTGGGACATGACATATCTCGGCATGCAGGTCCTCATTGAGGGGCTGGCGCTGGCGGCCTTCGGCCTGATCCGTGACATCGCCGAGAACCCGCTGGCGCGCGCGGTGACGGCGTACGTGATGGAGGACGAGGCACGTCACGTGGCGTTCGGCAGGCTGGCCCTGCGCGATTTCTATCCGCAACTCTCTGAACGCGAGCGCGATGAGCGCGAGGAGTTCTGCGTGGAGGCGTGCTACTTGATGCGCGACCGCTTCCTCGCCGAGGAGGTGTGGGACAACCTCGGTCTGCCGATGGCCGAATGCCTTCGCTTCGTGAACGAGTCGGAAGCCCAGATGCAGTTCCGCAGCCTGCTCTTCACGCGCATCGCGCCCACCCTCAAGGACGTGGGTCTGTTCGGCCCTCGGGTGCGCTCCGCATTCGCCGACATGGGCGTCCTCGGCTACAGCGACGTCGACCTCGACGCGCTCAGCCGCGACGACGAGCGCGCCGCTGTGGAGATCGACGATGCGCGCCGCCAGCAGGTGAACGACACCATCGCCGCTGCCAGCGCCTGAACCCGGTCAGGCCGAGCGCGCGCCCAATGCTGCCGCCACGCTGGGCGGCAGTGGCAGGTCCGCGACGTCGGTGGCGACCATCACCGGTTGTCCGTACTGCCACTCGATGGGCAGGACGCCCGACCACACCTGCTGCTTGAGGTCAGCAGGCGTGTCGACAGAACCAGCGTTGCGGATCTTGGCCGTCGCCTGGTCGAGCGGCAGCGCCACGACCTCGGTGGCGCGCAGCTCGGTCACCGTCGGTGGGCGCACCTCCGCCCACCGGCCCGGCAGCACGTGGTCGACGATGACGCGCAGCGCGGCGAGCTTCTCGTCGGGATCACGGATTGGCGTCGCGATGCCGAATACCATCGCGCAGCGGTAGTTCAAGGAGTGGTTGAAGGCCGACCGCGCGCACACGATCCCGTCAACGCCCGTGACCGTGGCACATGCCGGGATGCCGGCAGCGAGGCCGCCGAGCATCCGGCTCAGCGTCGAACCGTGGATCAGCAGCCGGTCACCGTCGCGCGCGTGGATGGTGGGCACGGCGTAAGGCCAGCCGCCGACGACGAAGGCGACATGACAGATGCGCTCGGCGTCGAGGATGGCGTGGACGGTGTGCGGGTCGGTGGTCCCCCGCTCCGGGTGGCGGCCGTGCACGAGGGTGGGGGACGACGTCATGTGAGCTCCTGGGTGTGCTGGGCGTGTTCGGTGATCACGATTCTGGCGAAGGCGAGCTGTCGTCGCCACGGCGCTGCGGCCGACGTTTCGCGCGCCACAGTCTTGTTCAGGGGTTCCGCAGCACCTGGCGGAGCTTCGATGCCAGCCACGGCTTGCGACCCCACGCGACCAGCCTGCCGGTGAGGGTCGGCGGCCACTGGCTGATCCGCCCGAAGAGCAGGAGGAGGAAGGTTGCGGGGTCGGCAGACAGGTGGCAGTCAACGCTCCGAGCGTGCTTCAGCTGCACGGTGACCGCGCCATCGGCGATCTCCATGAATACGTGTCCGGCACCACGCAGGCTGATGTCATAGCGAGCGTGCATGCCGCGTGCGCGCTCCTGGTCGACCATTGCACGGGGATCGAGCCTCGACAGCAGGGGGAAGGCGAAGCCCATCAGCGCCAGCCCCGCATGGGCGCGGGTGATGTCCCAGCGAACCTGCTGCGCGCGCGCGATGTCGTGGCCGTGCAACAGCGACTCGCTGAGGAGGTGGCAGGCCAGAGCCACGCGCGGGACGGTGATGCCCTGGACAAGCCACGGCGACCGCACCTCGCTGTGCAGCCTCGACGCGTCGGACAGGAAGGCGGTGGCGCGAACGTCGATGCGGTCGGCCAGGGCTGCCGGGATACGATCGCCGTCCTGCCGCACCAGGTCCTGGGTGAGGGGACCCAGCGCGTGGATGTCCTGCAGGGGTGAGGGGATCTCGTCGTCGGCCAGTGCCGTGAGGTTCTCCCAGACGTGCGCGACGTGCACAGCCACCTCGACCGTGTTCCAGTTGCCGATCGCGTGCGCCGCCGGGTCCTCGATCGAGCGCACCAGCGCGCATAGGCGCGATGCCACATCCGCGAGGGCGGCGTGGACGTCCGCGGGGTCGACGGAGGCGGGCGACGACACCCCGCGATGGTAGTCCTGGATCCAGCAGGCACCCGAGTGCAAGCGGTAGGTCACGCGCAGGTTTTCACCATCCCCACTCGTCTTGTCCTATGCGACACCGAGCCGTCCGGTACCCGCTTGATACAGTTGCTGGGGCGCCGGCTCGGGTCGCGAAACGGCGACTCAGGCGCAACGGGGGGACGGGATGGACATCATTCCAGAGTTCAACACCAGCTGCTACCTCACCATCAACGACCGGCGTAGCGGTGATGTCAGGTGTTACCCGTTGCACAGGACTGGTGACGCCGAGAAGCTCGTGGCCGACTATGTGACGGGCATCGGAGGCGGACGGATCGTCACCCGACCGTACGCGTACGAGATCTTCGACCACACCGAGCAGTACGTCGGCCAGGCCTGGGGTTGGAAGAAGACTGAGGTGTCTGACGGCCGGGCCAGGATCGGGGACGCCCTCCGCCGCACGGAGTAGCCCCAGCCGGGATCGAACCGGCGTTACCGGCGTGAAAGGCCGGTGTCCTGACCACTAGACGATGGGGCCGCGACGCGCAAGAGTAGCGGTGTCTCTCCGGCTGCCTTCCTTATACTCGGCGGCGTCCTCGTCGTCTCGCTTGGGAGATCCAGATGTCGTTCCGAGAGCTCGCCGGCAAGGTGATCGGCTTCGGGATCACAGCTCTGGCACTCATCGCGGGTGGCCTGCTCGTGCTGCTCGGGCCGCACGCCTACAACGACTACCTCAACGTGGCGCTCGGGGTCATGCTCATCCTGCTCGGACTCGGGGCAGGCGGCTTCGGGACCATGGTGATCCTCGGCGTCGTCCTCGACGAGCGCGCTCGTCAGCGCGAGGAGCGACTGCACGTGACTCCCCGCTCTGGACCGCCCACGCCGCCGCCCGCGTGGGGTATGGGTGACATCGGCCGGCCAGGCGCGGGCGGCGGCGTGGCGCAGGTCGGGGACTCACCGCGCGGCGGTGGGGCGGTGCGGGTGATGAGCGTGACCGCCCGCGTGTGGGACGGACCGGTGTTCATCGGTGTGCTGATCGTCTGGACTGTGGTCGCGCTGCTCATCGCCGCTCCGAGGTGACCGACGCCCGCATCCCGATGCGGACACGATTCGCTCCCTCCCCCACCGGGCCGCTGCACTTCGGCTCGGTGCGCACCGCGCTCTTCGCGTGGCTTGCCGCACGCCACAGCGGCGGGCAGTTCATCCTGCGCATCGAGGACACCGACCAGGAGCGCTACCTCGAGGACAGCGAGGCGCTGATCATGGAGACCCTCCTCTGGCTGGGACTCGCCTGGGACGAGGGCCCCGAGGTTGGCGGCCCGCACGGCCCGTACATCCAATCGCAGCGCACCGACATCTACCGGACACACGCCGACGTCCTCCTCGAGCGCGGCGCCGCGTACTGGTGCACCTGCACCCCACAACGGCTCGCCGACATGCGCGAGCAGCAGCGCGCGCAGGGACAGCCCACACGCTACGACCGGCACTGCCTGGGCCGCCAGGACGAGGTCCGCGAGGAGCGCACCTCCGGCACGCCGGCGGTACTCCGTCAGCTGATGACGCCGGGCCGGAGCACATGGGATGACCTGGTGCGCGGCGAGATCTCCTTCGACAACGCCGACATCGACGACCAGGTGCTGCTCAAGTCAGACGGCTTCCCCACCTACCACCTGGCGGTGGTCGTCGACGATCACCTCATGGAGGTCAGCCACGTCATCCGCAGCGACGAGTGGATCCCCTCGACCCCCAAGCACCTCGGCCTGTACACGGCGTTCGGATGGACGCCCCCGCGCTTCGCACACGTGCCCCCGGTGCTCGGCGAGGACCGCCAGAAGTTGAGCAAGCGACGCGGGGCACGCAACGTCCTGGAGTACGGCGAGCTCGGCTACCTCGCGCCGGCGGTGGTCAATGCCATGGCGCTCCTGGGCTGGTCGTCGGGGACTGAGGAGGAGGTCTTCGGACCGGCCGAGCTGGTGGAGCGATTCTCGCTCGACCGCGTCAACGACTCCGCGGCGGTGTTCGACCCCAAGCGGCTGGACTCGCTCAACGGCCAGCACATCCGCCGTCTGCCCGCTGAAGAGTTCGTCGAGCTGCTCGAGTTCTGGCTGCCGGGTACCAGCAAGGAGACGCGCCGCCGCCTGGTGCCGCTGCTCCAGGAGCGCATCGTCCTGATGAGTGACGCCACCGCGCTGGCGGCACCGCTGCTGGGGGACGCGCCGTGGGACGACGACGTGGTCTTCCCGCCGCGCAAGGTGGACAAGGACACCG
>JALZAG010000066.1 GCA_030948445.1 Candidatus Dormiibacterota bacterium | reverse complement strand
CAGCACGGCCGAGCTCGCCCACCGGGGCGGTTGCGGGATCGACATCGACGTCGACCGCGTGTCGCGCCGCGAGCGCGGCATGAACGCGTACGAGGTGATGCTCAGCGAGTCGCAGGAGCGGATGCTGCTGGTGGTGGCGCCGGAGGATGTGGCGTACGTCCAGGAGCGGTTCGTGCGCTGGGACCTGCACTCGGACGTCATCGGCACCATCACCGGCAGCGGGCGTCTCGTGGTGCGCGAGGCGGGGGGCGTGGTGTGTGACCTGCCGCTGGCGATGCTCATCGACGAGGTGCCGCTGCGATACCCGGAGGCGCGGCGGCCGGCGGAGCTGGACGAGCTGCTGGCCCGCGACCCGCTGGCGCAGCCGATGCGCTGGCCGCACGAGGAGGCGCTGCTGGCGCTGCTGCACAGCCCCAACATCGGTAGCCGGCGCCCGGTGTTCCGGCGGTACGACCACCAGGTGGGTGACGACACGGTGATGCCGCCCGGTGGGGATGCCGCGCTGGTCCGCGTGCGCGGCACTGAGGGTGCCATCGCTCTTTCCACGGACGGAAACGCCCGTTTCGCCGCGCTCGACCCTCGGCGCGGGGCGGCCATCGCGGTCTGTGAGGCGGCGCGCAATGTCGTGGCGGCAGGGGCGAGACCCCTGGCGGTGACCAACTGCCTCAACTTCGGCAACCCCGAGAAGCCGGAGGTCTTCTGGCAGCTGCGGGAGGCGATCGACGGCATCGCGGAGGTGTGCCGGGCGCTCGAGGTGCCGGTGGTGAGCGGCAATGTGAGCCTGTACAACGACACCAACGGCGTCAGCATCGACCCGACGGCCGTCATCGGGATGGTGGGCCTGCTCGAGGATGTGTCGCGGCGGGTTGGGGCGACGTTTGTCGGGGACGGTGACGTCGTGGGCTTGGTGGGGCCGATGGGCGCGGAGCTGGGCGGCAGCGAGTACCAGCGGCTGGCCAGCGGGGTCAATGAGGGGCCAAGGCCCGAACTCGACCTCAACCTTGAGCGGCGCGTCCAGGCGTTCGTGCTCGAGGGGGCCACCGCGGGCCTGCTGCGGAGCTGCCACGACGTCTCCGACGGGGGCCTCGCCGTCGCCCTGGCTGAGTCTTGCCTCCTGGGCGGGCGGGGAGCCGACATCGTGATCGACGCGTTGCCGGACCCGCGTTCGGCTGAATCACGGGCTGCCGGTATACTCTTCGGAGAGAGCCAGTCCCGCTTCCTCATCAGCTTCGCCACGGAGGCCGTCATGCCCCTGCAAGAGCTGGCCGGACGGCATCAGGTTCCGCTTGTGAGCCTCGGCACCACCGGCGGGGATCGCCTACGCGTCAACGGCGCGTTCGAGGTCGACTTGAACCAGGCACGCGAGGCGTACGAGACAGCCCTTGCCTGACGCCACGCCGCGCATGACCGTCGCCGAGTTCAATGCTCTGCATGCCGGTGACGCGCTGCGCGGGTACCGCTCGCCGTCGCCGCTGAGTGACGAGCGCATGCGCGAGGAGTGCGGCCTCTTCGGGATCTACTACCCGGGCGAGGACGTGGCGAACCTGACCTACTTCGGGCTGTACGCGCTGCAGCACCGCGGGCAGGAGTCAGCTGGCATCGGGGTCAGCGACGGGCGCGAGATGCGGATGGTCAAGGAGATGGGGCTGGTGTCGCAGGTCTTCGACCAGGAGGACCTCGACAAGCTCCACGGGCACATTGCCATTGGGCACACGCGGTACAGCACGACAGGGAGCACGAAGCTTCCCAATGCGCAGCCGATGAGGTTCGAGCACCCCACCATCGGGCCCTTCCTACTTGCTCATAACGGCAACCTCGTCAACGCGCCCGCGCTCCGCGACGAGCTGCGTGCTCAGGGCGTCGAGCTCGAGACCACGAGCGACAGCGAAGTGCTGGGGCTGATGCTCAGTCACACACCCGGTGACTCGCTCGATCAGGTGCTCGCCACGGCGCTCCCGCGCGCCGAAGGCGCGTACTGTCTATTGTTCCTCACCCGCGACTCCGTTGTAGCCGCTCGCGATCCGCTGGGCATTCGCCCCATGGTCCTCGGCCGCTTCGGCGACCTCGACGCGCCAGGTGGCACCGGCTACGTGATCGCCAGCGAGACGTGCGCCCTCGACGTCGTCGGAGCAAGCTTCGTCCTGGACGTCCAGCCGGGCGAGATTGTTTCGATAGACGCCGCCGGCATGCGGAGCACCAGGATCAGGCGCATGGACACCAAGCGGGCAATGTGCTCCTTCGAGTTCATCTACTTCGCGCGGCCTGACAGCGTGATGATGGGTAAGTCACTGTACGAGTCCCGTGGCAACATGGGCCGTGAACTGGCGCAGGAGTCACCAGCTGACGCGGACATCGTCATCACAATGCCGGACAGTGGCACCCCCGCAGCGATCGGGTTCGCCAACGAGAGTGGCTTGCCGTTCGTCGAGGGGATGATCAAGTCCCGATACATCACGCGGACGTTCATCCAGCCCTCACAGAAGCTGCGCGAGTCGGGCGTCCGGCTCAAGTTCAACCCGATGCGGCACGTCCTCGAGAACAAGCGCATCGTGCTGGTGGACGACTCAATCGTGCGCGGCAACACGTCGCGACGGATCGTCGAGGAGTTGCGCCGGGCCGGTGCCAGGGAGGTGCACATGCGCATCGCCTCGCCGCCAATCATGTGGCCATGCTTCATGGGCATCGACATCGCCTCACGCAATGAGCTGATCGCGGCGCACAACACGGAGGAGGAGGTCGGGCATCTACTTGGAGCAGACAGCCTCCACTATCTGAGTATCGGTGGCCTTCGCCGCGCGATGAGTGAACCCTCCGGCGAGGGCTTCTGCTTTGCGTGTTTCAACGGCAGCTACCCCGTGGCAGTGCCTAGCGGCTTCGAGGGAGACAAGCTCTCTCTGGAGCTGCCCGTCCGTGCCACCGCATAGCGCCGGCAGAGCCAGCTTGGAAGCAACCCGCTGGTATTTGAGATCAGCGTGGCGGCAAACCGTTATAGGAGCACCAGATTCGGCATTTGCGGAGTCGCTCTCGACACGCCCGCCAGTGTGATCGCCCGCGGATGACCGTCGCGTCGGCATCAAGACCTGAGCGCTCATTCCGTCGCCAGGGATGGCCCGAAACCGCATTTGTCAGCCACGCGGTTTGGTGTTCGTCGTCGATGCAGTACCAGAACCCCCCGGTTTTGCCCCCGCCCTGCCGACTGGCTAGGATCGTCTGCGTGGGCGTCGAACTCATCGAGCTGACCGTCAAAGACAGAGCGGCGTGGCGGCGGTGGCTGGAGAAGAACCACAGGGCATCGCCCGGGGTGTGGCTCACCCTCGCCAAGAAGGCGAAGCCGGGCCCGACGACTCTGACCTACGACGAGGCATTAGAGGAGTCCCTCTGCTTCGGCTGGATTGACGGCCAGCGGGCAGCGGGCGACGGCACAACTGCCCGGCAGCGCTTCACCCACCGCGGGCCGCGCAGTCGCTGGTCTGCTCGCAACGTCGGCATCGTCGAGCGGCTGCAGGCGGAGGGCAGGATGGAGTCGGAGGGGGAGGCCGAGGTGGTGCGGCCGCAAGCCGACGGCCGCTGGGCCGGAGCCTACGTCGGGGCGGCGAAGAGTGTCGTGCCCGCTGACCTCGCTGCTGCACTGCGCGCCCGCCCGCAGGCGCAGGCGATGTTCGAGATCCTCACCTCGCAGAATCGGTACGCAATCCTCTATCGAGTGGACGCTGCACGGCGGCCGGAGACGCGGGCCGCGACCATCGAGAAGTTCGTCGCCATGCTCGCTCGCGGGGAGACCGTTCATCCCCAGAAACGTCAGCTTCTTAGCAAGGGGTGGCGCGGCCGCCCCCGAGGTAGGACCACCCCTTCTACATTCCTCTCTTAGGGTGGCCAGCAGTGCCACCCATATGTCGCGGGGTCGATGGCGGCAGCCTTCTGCGCAGCGAGTGCGGGGTCACTGTCGTCCTGAGGCTATCGGTCGGGGTCTGGGGGCGCGGCGGCCTCAGCAAGGGTGGCGATTGGTCTTCCGAAGGTGACGGCCTCCAGCACCTCTTGCGGCGCGGTCGACCGAAGGGCCGCATCGGGACATAGTCCGAGCGCGTCGTTGACAGTCGAGAACGCGATGCGCAATGCGACGAAGACGGTGATCGCGAAGATCTGGTCGTCGCCGAATGCGGCATCGCGCAACTCCTGTACGTCGGCCGCGCTTGTGCCGTTTGGATCTCGCGCGACCTTTCGAGCCCACCCGGCCATGGCCAACTCGGCTGGAGTCAGAGTGTCGTCCTGGCCTCGGAGTACGCCGGACGCCGTCTGCGCATCCGAAGCCTGAGCAAGTTTGGAGCCCCACGCCAGCGAGCAGTACGAGTCACCGAGTGTAGAGGCGCATGCGGTCACGAGAATGCCGCGTTGGCGGACGCTGAGGCGATTCGTCGAGGTTGCCTTGCGCATCAGGTCGAAGAGTCCGTCGACAGTGCCGGGTTGGTAGGCCCACAGCTTGGAGGAGTTCATGACATAGCCGAGCTCAGAGACATCGTCGTCGAAGAGGCTCTGCGCCTCGGCCGTTTGCTCGGGAACGCTGAGGAAACCGATCACAGGCATGGCGAACACTCCCCCTACTTGGGCTTTCGGGCGAGATAGCCGACCACAGCTATCGGCGCTCGCAATGGCAGCCCGTCGCGCACATGCTCAAGGGCTTGGTCACGCGCGGCTTGCATGAATGCTGCCTCCCCGACGTTCTGAATCGCCTCGTACGCGGGACCGGTTGACGCCAGCACACGCGCGTAGATCTCTGGATCGGCAAACTCCCACACGAACGGAATGTCGATCCGTTTGATGTCACCAAATCCGTACCGGGCCAGAATCTCCTCACCGGCTCCGGGTCGACCGAGGGACACCATGGCGGCTTGGTGCTCCACCTTTACCGAGTCGGCAAGTCTGAACGGCGCCAACGCCCACGCGCCGAGCGACATCTTGATGTGGCCCCACACTGTGACGCCCACGCGGCCGCCAGGCACCAGGACACGATGGATCTCACCCAAGGCTGCGGGTGTCGTGCCCCAGATCCCTCGGAAGCTGGTTGCGACGTCGAAACTCGCGTCGGCCCACGGCAAGGCGTGCATATCGCCGACCCGGATGTCGGCGCCAGGGTTGCGGTCCTGCGCGACCGCTACGAGCCGTCCGGAGGCGTCGATGCCCGAACAGTCGGCGCCCCGAAGGCGAGCAAGCTCGATCGCCAATCCAGAACCGCATGCCACATCAAGAACCCGCTCTCCGTCGCTGATGCTGAGCCGCTGATGCAGGGCGACGTACTCGCGACAATTAGCCGGCTCGCTCAGGGTGGCAAAGTCAACTGCTGCACGGCCCCAGCCCTGGTCCACGAGTTCCCAGTTGGTGTCGGCGCTGACCGTTCGCTCGTGCATGGACCCCTCGGTTGTGCGGTTAGTCCCTACTTCTCCGTGGCAGCCGCCCCGCCGCGGAGTGTACATAGCGAGCACGTAGCCGGATTTGAGCTCCACCGGGACAACAGGGATCCTTGACAATCCCCTCGACAGTGACTGATGTGTATCTGCTGCCCGCCAGCTCTGCCGACGACAGTTCGCTCGTTGAGCAGGTCTGCCAGCTGGTGAACCGGGCCTATGAGGTAGCCGAGGCGGGAATGTGGCGCACCGACGTCGAGCGGACAACGAGTGTCGAGGTTGCCACCGCGATGCGGGACAGGGGAATGGCGGTCGCTTATGAGGAAGACCGTCTTGTCGGCGCCATTCGCAGCCGGCTCGTCGACGAGCACACGGGCTGGTTTGGTGCTCTCGCTGTCGATAGCGCACACGGGGGGCGCGGAGTAGCCCCCCGCGGTTCCGTTCGCCGTGGACCCGATCGAGGTATCAGTCATGGAAAAGCATCTTGTCGCGTCGGCGAACACTATGGTGCCTGCTAACGCCGTGAGCGCTTCAGTCGGCCAGTGGTTGACGACACGGCGATCCACGCTGACCACACCAGCGTCCACGCTGACCACGTCGGGGCGCGGAGGGGTGCGGTACAGGCTAGGCGCAACTGCCCTATTTGGTGCTGGGCCTAGCCCTGGGAGTCGAGGCGGCAGGTCGGCGGGGTCGAGTTGCCTTGAATCCTTCATATGCAACGCGGAAGATCGACGCGAGTGCCTCGGCCTCGGCGGGCGTCAGCGCGCTGTCAGCCCGGAGGTACAGTTCGACTGCTTCAACGGTCGTCAGCTCAGGAGCAGGAGCGCGCCCGCGCCGCGCCGACTCGGGGAGTCCGGAGAGATCGAGGCGGACACCAAGCCAGTGAGCGATGCGCAGGAGGCTCTCGCGGCCCGGAACTCGGTCCCCGCTCTCCACACGCGACAGCGTCGCCGCGGAGACACCGATCGCGTCTGCCGCGTCGCGCAAACTGAAATTGAGACCGCGGCGCTTGGCCTTCACTCGAGCGGCCAAGTGCTCGGCATCCAGCAGAGCCTCCCTGGGAGAAACCGCGGCGCGACGGACTGTCATCGGATCCAGTGTAGGCCGGGCGTTGCCTCGGTGAAACATGATTGCGGAGCTGCAACGAGGAGGCGTACCATACGTTGCAACGGCGGAGCGAGTCCCTTGGTTCGTCCGGCGC
>JALZAG010000012.1 GCA_030948445.1 Candidatus Dormiibacterota bacterium | reverse complement strand
TGGGCGCAATCGCGATCCGACCAGGTGCCCGGGAAGACCGCGATCCCGAACCTCAAGCGACCGGCTCCACGCCGTGATCTTACCGGCGCGCTGCGACCGACCGCGCCCGAGCAGGGTCCGCCACGGCCGCACGCCAAGGTTGACGACGTCCGTCCCCAAAACGGTCACTCGGCTGACCTACGATGCCGGTGTCCGAGTGGGTTTGAGGAGGATGGCCATGTTTGCTGTGGTGACCAAGGTGACGCTGCCGGCGGACGAGACGATCGAGAGGGGACGGAAGGAGCTGGAGACCAACGTGATCCCCATGATCAAGCAGGCTCCCGGCTTCGTCTCGTGTGTCTTTCTCTCACCCTCGGAGGGCAACGAGGGGCTCAGCGTGATCGTCTTCGAGACCAGGGAGCAGGCCGAAGGTGCTGTGCAGATGCAGAAGATCGAGCCTCCACTCACGCTGATCTCCAACGACATCCGCGAGGTAGCGGCGAGCGCCTGAGGCTACCCGGCGGGCTCCAGCTGCATCTCGAGGCCGATGCGGTAATCCTCGATCACCGGGTTGCGGAGCAGCTGCTCGCACATCTGGGTGGCCCTGGCACGGGCGTCGTCCTCGTCGGCGGCCTCGAGCTGGAGCTGGATGTACTTGCCGACGCGGACGTCGCTGACGCCCTCGAACCCCAGCTGCCGCAGCCCGCTGTGCACCACCAAACCCTGGGGGTCGTTGACGACGGGCTTGAGGGTGACGGCGATGGCGACGTCGAAGATCACGCTCGCCGATCTTACCGGGGGACGGGAGTCGGTCGTTGCCCGGCAGCGTGGTCAGGGCGTGAAACGCAGACGAATCCACCGGTAGCCGTAGCCGTCCAGCGCGAGTTGCGCGAGGTTCGGGTCCAACACCCCATAGTCGCGGTTCGCGAAGGATTCGACAGGGGCGCCATCGTGGTCGAGTTGCCCGCTGAGCTGCACCGTGCAGGGAACCTCGTCGAGGTTGTGCAGGAAGAGCATGGCTCCCGATGGGCCGGCGAAACGGTGGGCGAGAACCGAAGGCTGCCCGGAGTCGAGCACCTCGCAGGAGTTCTCGCCAATTTCGGGACATTCGCGCAGGCACCGCAACACGCGCTCGAACCAGGTGAGCAGTGACTGCGGGTCATCTCTCTGGAGGCCGACGTTGACCTTCTCGGGCGCGAAGCTGCTGTCCGTGACGATCGGACGCACCAGGCGGTCGGGCTCCGCCGTCGAGAAACCGGCGGTACGGCCGCCTGACCACTGCATGGGCGTCCTGATCGAGTTGCGTTCCGGCAGCGACAGGTCGTCACCCATGCCGATCTCCTCGCCGTAGCGCACCACCGGCGTGCCGGGCAGCGTGAACTGGATGCTGTACGCGAGCTCGAGCCGTCGCCGATCGCCGCCGAGCATCGGCGCAAGCCGGCGGCGGATCCCGCGCCCATAGAGGCGCATGTCCTCGTCTGGGGCGAAGGCGGCAAAGACTTCGTCGCGCTCCCCCTCGCTCAGCTGGCTGAGGTCCTCCTCGTCATGGTTGCGGATGAAAGTTGCCCACTGGGCGCTGCCTGGTAGCTCCGGCGAGGTGCGCAGCGCCCAGTTGATCGGCTCGGCGCGACGACGGGCGAGGGCCAGAGCCATCCTCGCGTTCAGGCGGAAGTTGAAGAGCATCTGTAGTCGATCGTCGGACCCCGCCGTGCGCCCCGTGTAGAGGGCGAGCTGGTCGTCCGGGACATTGGCCTCGGCGAGGATGACGGCGTCGCCGCGGCGCCACGAGAGCCAATTCCTGATCTCGTTGAGGAACTCGTAATCGCGGACCACCTCCGGATGGTCAGGCCGCGGCAGCTCGATGACAAAGGGCGCGGCGTCCATGCGGAAGCCTGCCACGCCAAGGCGCATCCAGAACGCCATGATCTTGCGGATCTCATCGCGCACGGCAGGATTGGCATGGTTGAGATCCGGCTCGAAATCGTAGAAGCGGTGGAAGTACCACGCTGATGCCTTCTCGTCGAACGTCCATGTCTCCGTCTGCACGCCGGGAAACACCATTCCCTGGCGCCGGTCGCTGGGCTCGTGGTCAGACCACACGTACCAGTCGCGGTACGGCGACCGCGGATCAGCACGCGCCGACTGAAACCACGGGTGCTCGATCGAGGTGTGATTGACGACGAGGTCGAGAAGCACGCGCATGCCGCGGTCACCGGCCGCGTCGACCAGGTCGACGAAATCACCGACGGTTCCCAGCTGCGGGTGCACACCATAGAAGTCGCTGACGTCGTACCCCTCGTCCCGACCGGGCGAAGGGTGAACAGGGTTGAGCCAGAGGCAGGTCGCTCCCAGGCGGGCGATGTGATCGAGGCGGCTGATCAGCCCTCGAAGGTCGCCGATGCCATCCCCGTTCGAGTCCTGGAACGCGTCGACCTCGACGCTGTAGATGACCGCCCGCTTGTACCAGCGCTCATCCATGCCAGACCTCCGCGCCTGAGAACCGCTTCCATGACCGGGAGCAGTCATGGTGCCGCCTCGGTACTACCGCGCGCCGGCCGCCCGCGGAGAGGCCGCTAAGCTCGCTGCAATGCTTGGCGCATTCTGTCCTCGGCACCACTGCCGCCGGGGTCCTGCATGAGCGCAACCGCGTCCGAGTGGCTGGTCACAAACGGGCTCGGTGGGTTCGCGTCCGCTCAGGTTGATGGCTCGCTGAGCCGGCGCTACCACGGGCATCTGGTGGCGGCGCTGCCCGCTCCACTCGGCAGAGTCGTGATGCTCAGCGGCGTCACCGAGCAGGCCATCCCCGCCGACGGCACGTCCATCAGCCTCGGCGACACCGGCAGCGAGTTCACGATGGAGAAGGGACTTCCAGTGTGGACGTACGGCTTCGGCGCGTACCGGCTGGAGAAGCGCGTGGTCATGCCGCATGGACAGAACACAGTCCACCTCGTCTACCGCCTCCTGGCCGGGGAGCGCCCTCTCGAGCTCCGGCTCGAGCCGACCATCGCGTTCCG
>JALZAG010000006.1 GCA_030948445.1 Candidatus Dormiibacterota bacterium | reverse complement strand
ACGCGGCCTTGCAGTTCTTGCTGTGCTTGAGAATGCGCTCGCGCTTGGGCTCGCCCGGCTTGCGCTGGTGCCGGAATGCGATCTCCACGCTGATCTCGTTCTGGCGCATCAGGTTGTGGCAGATCGGACAGCGTTGCGAAGTGACGATGTCCTTCTGGGATGTGACTCCCTTGGACTCCTTGATGGTGTTGGCCACAACTGCTCTCCAGGAAACGAATGCCGGAACGTTGGGGGAAGTGTATCGCTCACCCGCCGCGCTCCCCGTCGGAGCGCACCTGGACCCAGGTCAGCTGCGGTGAATGCGGCCGAGTGCCATCCAGGCGGCGACGCCGAACACGATGACGACGATCAACAGGCCGGCGGGGATGCCGATCACATAGATGAGGTTGGGCGCGGGGGTGAGAAGCATCACCGCGAGTGTAGCCAGCGTGCCCCCGCTTGGCGAAGGAGCGACCCTCCCCTGATGTTACACTGAGACACTGAATGTCACAGCGTCACTCCGATGCCGCACTCCTCGACGCCGCTAGGGCCTGCGTGGCGGAGCGCGGTATCGCCCGCACCACCGTCGCCGACGTGGCGCGTCGGGCCGGTTCCAGCCGCATGACCGTGTACCGGACGTTCCCGGATGCCTCCACCCTCTGGTCGAGCCTGCTGACTCGCGAGGTGGGGATGATCGTGGCCGAGGCAGAGGCATCGGCCGCCCGCCTGCCCACCGCACGCGAGCGGCTCATCGAGGCCACTGCGTTCGCCGTGGCGGCCCTCCGTGGCGACCCCGTGTTCGCCCGCGTCATCGAGCTCGACGGTGACCGGCTGCTTCCCTACCTGACGACGCGGCGCGGCCATGCCCAGGAGATCGCCATTTCGGCGGTCCGCCGTCACCTGTCCGCCGGGCGCAGGGACGGGTCGATTCGAGAGGTACGCGGCGACGCGGTGGCGCGCCTCTTCGAGCTGGTGGTGCGCAGCCTGGTCGCCGCGTCGCCGGCGCTGGCCGACGACCCCGCAACGCCTGCCATCGACGCCGAACTGCGGCTGCTGTTGGACGGGTGGCTGCGTCCTGCGGACGGTCGGCAGTGATGTTCGCGGGCTCACTGAACACAGCCCAACGTGCCGGCGACCTCGCCCGCATCGCCGACGAGCAGCTCGACGTTCTGGTCATTGGTGGCGGAATCACAGGGGCAGGGGTGGCGCTCGACGCCGCCACGCGCGGACTGCGCACCGGGCTCGTCGAGCGGCGTGACCTCGCCAACGGCACCAGTCGCTGGAGCTCGAAACTCGTGCACGGCGGGCTCCGCTACCTCCGTCACGGCCAGCTCGCGGTGGCGTGGGAGTCGGCACGCGAGCGGCACACCCTCATGACCACCACGGCGCCACACCTGGTGCACCCGCTGCCGTTCCTCGCTGCACTCAACCCCAGCCTCCGCCCGCTCGGCGGCGCGCTGACCGAGGTGGGGGTGCGCGCCGGTGACGTCCTGCGGTTGGCGTCGGGAACCCGTCGGCGCCAGCTGCCGGGCCCGCGGCGCATCAGTGCGCTCGAGGCCCGACGCCTGTTCGGTGGCCTGAGCCCCGACGGGCTGCGCGGGGCCGTCCTCTTCTGGGACGGTCAGCTCGAAGACGACGCACGGCTGGTGATCGCGGTGGCGCGGACCGCGGCCGCACACGGCGCGGCCGTCGTCACACGCTGCACCGCGCTCGCGGTGAACAGTGGTCGGGTCACCGTTCGCGACGAGATGAACGGCGCGACCTTCGAGGTGCGCGCGCGGACCGTCATCAACGCGTCCGGAGTGTGGGCCGACACCATCGATCGCTCGGTGCGGCTGCGGCCGAGCAAGGGCGCACACCTCGTCGTCGACGCGCAGTCGCTCGGCGATCCCCGCGCCGCCCTGATCGTCCCGGTGCACGGAGAGAGCGCGCGCTGGGTTGGCGCCACGCCGGTCGGCGAGGGACGGGTGATCGTCGGCGTAACCGACGATGCCTACAACGGACCGATCGAGGACGAAGCCACCGTCAGCGGAGCGGAGGAGGACTTCCTGCTAGGCACCTTGTCGAGCGCGTTGGATCGGCCGCTCGCCGACGCCCACGTCCTCGGCCGCTACGCCGGCTTTCGGCCGCTGCTCGACACCGGCGCGGGATCGACGGCCGACCTGTCCCGCAGTCACACCATCACGGAGTCGTCTGACGGCACTCTTGTGACCGTGGTGGGCGGCAAGCTCACCACCTACCGGCGCATGGCCCAGGACACCGTCGATCGCGTGGTTGCGCGGCACGGGGGCCCGCGCTGCCGCACAGCAACGCTCCCGCTGGTTGGCGCCGACCGCGTTCACCACCCCGTTGACGTACCGGCGCGGCTGGTGCAGCGCTACGGGAGTGAGGCTGAGGCGGTCGCTCGCCTGGCCGCCCAGGATCCGGCGCTGCTGCAGCCGGTGTTCGCCGGCAGCCACGTTCTCGCCGTGGAGCTCCTCTTCGGCCTGCTGCACGAGGGCGCGCTCGACATCGACGACCTCCTCGATCGCCGTGTCCGTCTCGGGCTGGTGCCGGCGGAACGCCGACGCGCGGAGGCGCTCGCCGTGGAGATGCTGGGCGGCGTGGCGGCGTGACCAGTCCGACGCCACCGCCGCTGCGCTGGTGGGGCTGGGGCGACCGCGACACGGCGATCCCGCCTGGCCTGGCAAGGCTCCTCTCCGCCGAGCTCGGCGCCGAGATGAGCCGCCAAGCGGCGCCGCCCGCTCAGCCGCCCGCCCTGCCGCCGAGCGCGCTGGACGGCGACGCTCTGCTCTCCGAGCTCCGCGAGGTCTGCGGCGACGACGCCGTCGCGACCGACGCGGAGTCGCGGCTGCGCCACGCCGCGGGCCGCAGCTACCTTGATCTCCTCTCGCTACGCGGCAAGCGGATCGAGTGCGCCCCCGACGCGGTGGTGAGCCCGGCGGACGAGGCCCAGGTGGCGGCGATCCTCCGGCTCTGCGTCCGCGCATCCTGCGCGGTAGTGCCGTTCGGCGGGGGCACCTCTGTCGTCGGGGGAGTGAGCCCCCTGCGGGGCGACCATCGTGCGGTCATCGCTCTGCTGATGCGCCGGCTGGATCGCGGGATCGCCGTCGACCCCACCTCGATGACCGCCACGCTCCAGGCCGGCATGACCGGGCCGCAGGCGGAGAGCTTCCTTGCCGGCCACGGGCTGACCCTCGGCCATTTCCCGCAGTCGTTCGAGTACGCCACCCTCGGCGGTTTCGCTGCCACACGAAGTGCTGGGCAGGCATCGAGCGGCTATGGGCGGTTCGACGAGCTAGTCGAGGGGTTGCGCCTGGTGACGCCGGCCGGAGAGGTCGTTGTCGCCGGCCATCCGTCCACGGCGGCGGGACCGTCGATCCGCCAGCTGGTGCTCGGATCAGAGGGCCGCCTGGGGGTGATCACTGAGCTCACCCTCAAGGTGAGACGCCTGCCGGCCCAGTCGCGATACGAAGGCTGGTCGTTCCCGACCTTCGCCGACGGCGTGGCCGCCCTGCGCGCACTTGCCCAGGGCCGCATCGTCCCCGATGTGGCCCGGCTCAGTGACCGCGAGGAGACGCGCGTCGGCATGGCCATGGCCTTTCGCGGGGACACCATCGACAAGCTCGGCCGCCGCTACCTGCGCCTCCGTGGACACCACGCCGGGTGCCTGCTCATCGTGGGGTGGGACAGCGACGCGTTGATCCCCGGCGCTCGCCAGGCGGAGGCACGCGAGGTGCTGCGGGGACACCACGGTATCCGGCTCGGCACGTCCCCAGGCCAGTCCTGGCTGCGTCAGCGATTCCACGGGCCCTACCTTCGCGATTCTCTCCTGGATGCCGGGGTCCTCGTCGAGACCCTCGAGACTGCGTGCAGCTGGGCGACGCTCCCTCAGCTGCACCACGCCGTGGTCGCGTCGCTGCGGACGGCGCTCTCCGGGGCTGGGACGGCCGCGCTGGTCGGCTGCCACCTATCGCACATCTACCCGTCGGGCGCGTCCCTGTACTTCACCGCGCTGGCCGCCGCCGAGCCGGACCCGGGGGCGCGCTGGACGGCTGCCAAGAGGTCGGCGTCCGAGGTCATCCTCGACAACGGGGGCACCATCACCCATCACCACGCCATCGGCACCGACCACCGCCCCTACCTCGTCCGGGAGGTGGGTGCCGAGGCCGTCGGCACGCTTCAGGCGATGGCCCGCGACCTCGATCCCACCGGGATCATGAACCCAGGAAAGCTCATCCCCGACTGAGGCCGTCAGCGCGGTGTCGGTGTTTCTTGGCCATCTCGTCGTATGTCGTCACTGGGGATGCACCCGCCAGCGCCTAGGCTGCTGGAGTGATTTCCGCCGACACCAGGCGCGCACCGCACCGGAGCTGGGTGCTCTGGACTGTCTACGGCGCCCTCGGCGCCGTCCTTCTCGCCTATCTCGTGTCGCTCCTGGTCAGAGGCGACAACTCCTCCGACCTCATTGATGGCTGGATGGTTGCCGCCTTCGAGCTCATCGGCAGCGCGCTGTGCTTCCTGCGGGCGGCAGGCCGGCCCGGCCGCCGGGGCGTGCCGCTGGCACTCGGCTTTGGCACCCTGGCATGGGCGCTCGGCGACGTGTTCCTGACCGCGGAGTCCGCTGGCGGAGCCGCCGTGCCGACTCCTTCGATCGCCGACATCTTCTACCTGGGGTTCTATCCGCTGGTCTACATCGGGCTGGTGCTTCTGGTGCGCCGCCTGGCCCGCGAGCTCACCTCAGCGATGTGGCTGGACGGGCTGGTCGCAGGCCTCGGCGCGGCTGGGGTGTCCGCCTGTTTCCTGTTCGGGACCCTGGTTCGCGCCACCGGCGCGAGTCCAACCGAGGTGGCGACCAACCTCGCCTACCCCGTCGGCGACCTCCTGCTCCTCGCCCTGGTGGTGGGCGTCACCGCGGTTCTCCCGGGCCGCCGCCATTCCCAGTGGATCCTGCTGGCCCTCGCCTGTGCGATCAACGCGGCAGGCGACACCGCCAACCTGCTCCGCTCCCCGGGCAGCGGCTGGGGATTCGCCACCGTTTTTGACGCGGTGGCCTGGCCCAGCTCAATCCTGCTGATCTCCTTGGCGTTGTGGCTCCCCGGCCGCAGCGGACGGCTGGGCGACACCTCGAAGCCCCCCGGCATGTTGCTGCCCGGGCTGGGCGCGGCGTCGGGCCTGGGGATCCTGCTGTTCGGGTCGTTCCACCCGGTCAGCACGGTGGCGGTCGGGCTCGCCACCGCGACCCTGGTGGTGGTCGGCTTCCGCTTCTGGCTGTCCGTCGGTCATTTGCGCACGCTGACCCACAAGCGCCACCGTCAGGCGGTCACCGACGATCTCACCGGGCTCGGCAACCGGCGCCAGCTCTTCTACATGCTCAACGACTTCTTCACCGACGCGGCCGACCCGACCACACCGAAGCGCGACCTGGGCCTGCTGTTCATCGACCTCGATCACTTCAAGGAGATCAACGACTCGTTCGGTCACTCCGCCGGCGACGAGCTGCTCCGCCAGCTCGGCCCGCGCCTGGCGAGCACACTGCGCAGCACCGACGTCCTGGTGCGCGTCGGCGGCGACGAGCTTGGTGTGGTGATCATGGACGCGGACGTCGAGTACGCCACTGCCGTGGCCCGGCGCCTCATCGCCACGCTCGAGGAGCCATTCGTTCTCGACGCCGTCAGTGTTCGCATCAGCGCCAGCATCGGCATTGCCACCGCGCCCACAGACGCCAGCGACAGCGCCGGGCTGCTTCGCTGTGCTGATCTCGCGATGTACCGCGCCAAGCTGAGCGCATCGACGTACGAGCTGTACCGCAAGGAGATCGACGACGACGGCAGCCGACTTCGCCTCGTGGAAGAGCTTCGCGGTGCCGTCCAGCAGGGCCAGTTCATGCTTCACTACCAACCTCAGGTCAACCTCCGCACGGGCGATATCACCGCCATCGAGGCGCTGTTGCGCTGGCCTCACCCGCGCCTCGGTCTGGTTCCCCCGCTGGAGTTCCTCCCGCTCGCCGAGGAGGCCGGCCTGATGGCCACGATCACCGCGTGGGTCGTGGATGAGGCGCTCGCCCAGTCAGCCAGCTGGCGCGCCGGAGGCCGTGATCTCCCCGTGTCGGTCAACGTGTCGGTCAGCAACCTGCTCGACGAGGGATTCGTCAACGCCATCGGCGCGGCGCTCGCCCGCCACCACCTGCCCGGTTCCTCGCTGATGCTCGAGATCACGGAGACGACAATCATCAGCGACTTCGACGGCTGCCGGCGCGTCATCAGCGAGCTGCGCGAACTGGGAGTTGGCGTTTCCATCGATGACTTCGGCGCGGGCTTCACCTCGCTGGCCTATCTCAGCAGTCTTGCCGTCAGCGAGCTGAAGCTCGATCGCGGCTTCATCAAGGGACTGATCGGGGACACGCCCGACCGCGACCTCGCGCTGATCCATGCCACCATCGAGCTTGGCCATGCGCTGGGGATGCGCGTCGTCGCGGAGGGAGTGGAGGACAACGCCGTCCTCGAGCAGCTCCGCGGAGCCGGTTGCGACGTCGCCCAGGGCTTCTACATCAGCCACCCGATGCCGGCCAACGATCTGGTCCTTGCACCGGTCATCATCGCAGCGCGGCCGCAGCTGAAGGTGTCCGAGCAGGCCAGCTGACGAAGGCACGACAAGCTGGCGTACCAGTTTCGGACTGCGCTCCTGGTGCACGCCGCTTGTGAGGGTGGTGTCTTGGGTGAGCGCACCGGCGCGATTCATCGCGCCGAGTGGGGAGTGAGCTGCGGCGGCTCCGCCGACGTGGCGAGAGGGGCGCATCGCCCCTCTATGAAAGAACGGGGTCCCCGCACGATCGAAGATCGTGTGGGGCACTACCCCGTATCGGATTCGAACCGATGATCTCCGCCTTGAGAGGGCGGTGTCCTGGGCCACTAGACGAACGGGGCGGGGCCTGCGAAGTATAGGGGCGCCCGGCGCTACATCCGGTCGGGTGCCGACA
>JALZAG010000258.1 GCA_030948445.1 Candidatus Dormiibacterota bacterium | reverse complement strand
GCATCCATCTCGACGTCCTGGACGGTGCCGAGCGCGAGGCTGCGCCGGATCTCCAGGACGGTGACCACCATCACCTTGGCCTTGGCGCGCCGCGCCAGCCGGCAGCCCAGCAGCACCGCCTCGCTGTCGGTGTGCGCACCGTTGACAGGGACGAGGATGCGTTGAGCGATGAACCCGACCATGGCGGCTGGATGCTACAGGGCCGTGGGGGAACGGCGTTCCCGCCTCGGCCACGCCGCCGGCTCGGCGGTGTCGCCTCGCCACGCGGAAGTCGGCTGCGCGGACGGCAACGTAGAATGCGCCCCCAGGTGAAAGCGATGCGGAGCGTGCTGTGAAGGTCGTCATCGTCGGTTGCGGGCGCGTGGGTTCGACGCTGGCACGCGAGCTCGATGCGGCCGGCCACGACGTGACCATCGTCGATGAGCGCGTCTCCGCATTCAACCGTCTCGGCGAAGGCTTCAGCGGAAACATGGTGGTGGGGACGGGAATTGACGAGTCGGTGCTGCGCCGCGCGGGGATCGAGGAGGCGGACTGCTTCGCGTCCGTGACCAACGGCGACAACCGCAACATCATGGCCGCACAAGTGGCCAAGGTTGTCTTCAACGTGCCGCGCGTGATCACCAGGATCTACGACCCGATCCGTGAGCAGACCTATCGCGAGTTCGGGCTCGAGACGATCTGCTCCACCACGATCGTCAGCTCGATGATCGGCAGCTTCCTGACCACGGGCGAGAACCCCGCCTACCCGGCGCCGGCCGAGGGCGTGACGCAGGGCCAGCGATGACGAACGGGTCCGCAGCCGATACCCCGTACGTGGTGATCATCGGTGGCGGCAAGGTGGGGTTCTACCTGGCGCGCCACCTCATCGAGCGAGAGTACGAGGTGACCCTGGTCGAGAAGGACCAGACCCGCGCCGACTGGATCGAGCACCAGATGGGCTCGGTTGCGGTCATGGTGGGGGACGGCGACGAGATGGCCTTCCTCGCCACCACCGGTATCGAGCGAGCCGGCGTGGTCATCGCCTGCACGGGCGACGACGAGGACAACCTGGTCGCCTGTCAACTCGCCAAGGGCAAGTTCCGGGTGCCCCGCACCATCGCCCGGGTGAACAACCCGGTGAACGTCAACGTCTTCACCGCGCTGGGGATCGACGTGCCGGTCAGTGCCACCGAACTGCTCATGGGGCTGATCGAGGCGGAGATCAGCGGCTCGGACATGGTCAGGGGACTTGCCGTCAAGGCGTCTGGGGCCAACCTGGTCGATGTCAAGCTGCCCGACATGTCCCGGCTGGTGGGACGGCGGCTCAGCGAGGTCGAGCTGCCTGCGGGCGACCTGGTGGTCTGCATCGTCCGCGCCGGTGAGCCGGTGCTGGCCCGCCCAGACGAGGTCATCCAGGCGAGTGACGAGCTGATCGTGTACTCACGCCAACTCGACATCGAGGGCGTTCGGGAGTCGCTGGCGCGCTGAGAGGCGGACGCGACGAGGCCGCCGCGCCGAGAGGGCGACGGCGGCCTCGCGCTCAGACCGTGATCAGGTGGCCTTGCCGATCTTGAAGATCTTGGTGCCGCAGGTCGGACAGGTGCCGGTGGTTGCGGGTTTGCCATTCTTCATGGTGATCGCCTGCGGGTCCTTGATTTCGGTGGGCGCCTTGCACTTGAGGCAGTAGCCGGAAACGGCCATTGTGTCCTCTCCTATCCAGGGTCATTGCGAGTCCGGCGGGCGCGCCCGGCGGGCTCAAGTCGCCGCATTCTAGCCCACCCCCGTCTGAATTGGAGCCGAATTCAAAATCCGGGGTCGCCCGGCACCCGTTCAAGGGCTCCAAAACAGCCCACCTGGCCGCTGAGAACGCCCTCGCGGAGGCCTAACGACCGAGGTGGTGACCCAGGAAGGCCAGGGTGCGGTCCCATGAGAGGCGGGCCGCCTCCTCGTCGTAGACCTCGGGCCGGCTGTCGTTGAAGAAGGCGTGGTCGGCGTCGTACCAGTGCGACTCGACGCTCACGCCGGCCTGGCGCAGCCGGTTCTCCAGGTCCTCGATGGTGGCGTGGTCGTAGGAGTGGTCCCGCTCGCCCCAGTGACCCAGCACTGCCGCCTTCATCGCGGAGAAGTCGATCCTGTCGCGGGCCGGTCCCACACCGTAGTACGCGACACAGGCGGCAACCTCCGGCTGCTTGCTGGCGGTGTACAGGGCAAGCCCTCCGCCCATGCAGAACCCCACCACGCCGACGCGTGAGCCGGTGGCGCTCGGGCTGTCGAGGAGGTGTGCGACCGCGCCACCGAGCTCCGCACCGGCGGCCTCGATGTCGAGGTTCATCACCTCCTTCTGGGCCTCGTCCGGTTCGGTCGTGGTCCGGCCGTGGTACAGGTCGGGCGCCAGCGCCGTGTAGCCCGCGGCCGCGAAGCGATCACAGACGTCCTTGATGTGCGCGACCAACCCCCACCACTCCTGGATGACGACCACTCCCGGTCCGGTGCCTGACGCTGCCGGCGCCATGTACCCGGTGTCGACGTGGCCGCCACCGGGGAACTCGATCATCTCGCCCATACCTGGCACTCCTGCTCGGACTGTTCTCGCTCAGGGCAAGGATAGTGACGGCGCACCGACTGGCCCCCTGATGCCACCGTGTGGCGATGCCCCTCACCGCACTTCTCGACGTCGACGGCACCCTGGTGGACAGCTCCTACCTCCACACTCTCGCCTGGTGGCACGCCTGCCGCGATTTCGGCATCCCGATGAAGATGGCCACGATCCATCGCCTGATCGGCATGGGGGGCGACCAGATGGTTCCCGCGCTGGTGGGCCGCGACATGCCGGAGCTCGACGAGGCGCACTCGCGCCACTATCCTGGCCACCTCGACGAGGTGCCGGTGCTGCCCGGTGCGGCGGAGCTGATCGCGGAGCTCCACCGACGTGAGGTCACCATCACGGTGGCGACCTCGAGCGGTGCGGACGACCTGCACGTCCTGCTCGGCAAGATCTCCACAAGTGGCCTCATCGACCACGTGGTGAGCAGCGAGGATGTCGGCGCCAGCAAGCCGGCGCCCGACCTCGCCATCGTCGGCCTCCGCGTCTCGGGCGTGGAGCCCGATACGGCCATGTTTGTCGGCGACACGCGATGGGATGTCGAGGCCGCGGGCCGGACCGGCGTGCCCTGCGTCGGTGTGTGCTCCGGTGGGTGGTCCGAACAGGAGCTGCGGGATGTCGGCGCCGTCGACGTGTACGAGGATGCCGCCGCGCTGGTCGCGCACCTCGACGAGAGCTACATCGGCCAGAGGCTGCGGGCGCTCGCCGTCTGAATCCCGGGCTCTACCCGGTGGTCGACGCCGTGGCGTGTTCTTTGGAGTGGGCCGCGATGATCGTTTGGGCGACGTGGGTCGGGACCTCGTCGTAGCGGCCGGGGGTCATGCTGTAGCGGCCCCGGCCCTGGGTGAGTGCGCGCAGCTCGGTGGGAAAGCTGTGCATCTCCGCCTGGGGCACCTGGGCCGTCACCTCCGCGCGACCGTCTCCCAGCGGGTTCATGCCGGCGACGCGCCCGCGCTTGCCGTTGAGCAGGCTCATCACGTCGCCCATGAACCGCTCGGGGACGATGACATGCACCTCCATGATCGGCTCGAGCAGCAGCGGGTTGGCCTTCTGCACTGCCTCACGCATGGCCATCGAGCCGGCGATCTGGAACGCGATGTCCTTGCCGTCCACCGAGTGCGTCGAGCCGTCGACCAGACGGACCTTGACGTCGACGATCGGGTTGCCGCTGACTGCGCCCTGCTCCATGGTCTGGCGCACCCCCTTCTCCACCGAGGGGCGGAACTGGTGCGGGATGGAACCGCCGAAGATCTTGTCCTCCCACACGAACCCGCCGCCGCGGGGTAGCGGCTCGAGCTCGATGGTGCAATCCCCGTAGAGCCCGGCCCCGCCGCTCTGCTTCTTGTACTTATGGGCGACGCGAGCGGTGCCGCTGACGGTCTCGCGATAGGCGATGCGCGGTGCGGAGAGCACGGCGTCCACCCCGTATTTGCGCTTGATGCGCTCCAGGGCGACGTCGAGGTGCACGTCACCCAGCCCGTGGACGAGCACCTCACCGGTGTCAGGGTCGCGGTCGACGGAGAACGCCGGGTCCTCCTCGGCGAGGCGCGCCAGTGAGGACATGATCTTGTCCTCGTCCCCCTTGCTCCTTGCGCTGATCGCCGCGCGGTATGAGGGCGCCGGGATCTCGAGCGGCGGCAGCGTCACCACCTGGCCGCGCACGCAGAGGGCGTCACCGGTGCGCGCGTGAGCCAGCTTGGTGACCGCGCCGACGTCCCCGGCGCCCACCTCGGTGGCGTTGACGAGGCCCTTGCCCATCGGGCGGGCCAGTTGCGCGAACCGCTCCTCGAGGTCCTGTTGGACGTCATAGGGATGCGTGTCGGCGCGCATGGTCCCGCGCAAGACCTTGAAGTACGACACCTTGCCGAAGGTGTCGACCATGGTCTTGAACACGTGCGCGACGAGCGGACCATCCGGGTCACAGGCGATCTCCACCTCCACACCCTTGGCGTCGAAGCCGCGGTGTACCTGCTCGGACGGCCCGGGCAGGTAGCGGACGATGGCATCGAGCACCAGTGCGGCACCGCGCTCATCGGCAGCAGCCGCGCAGACGATCGGCGCCAGCGTTCCCCGCAGCGCGGCGGTGTGCAGGGCACCGCGCACCTCATCGTCGGTGAGCTCGGTGCCGCCGAGGTACTTCTCGATGAGCGCGTCGTCCGTCTCCGCGGCAGCGTCCACGAGGGCGCTGTGCGCACGCTCCACCTCCACGCGCATCGTCTCCGGCAGGTCGGTGTCTCGTACCTTGCCGCCGGTCTCGAACTGGTGCGCGCTGTCGTTGACCAGGTCGACATAGCCGCTGAAGTCACCCGCGCTGCCGATGGGGACCGCCACCGCCACCGGCTTGCGGTCGAAGGCCTCGCGGAGGGCATCCACGGTCGACTCGTACGCGGCGTTCTCCTTGTCCATCTTGTTGACCACGATCAGCGCCGGCAGGTGGCGAGCGGCGACCATCTCCCAGGCGAGCTCCGCGCCCACCGGCACGCTGCCACCGGCTCCCACCACCAGCACCGCCGCATCCGCGGCGGTCAGAGCCGCGGCCAGCTCGCCCGCAAAGTCCTGGAAACCGGGCACGTCGATGAGGTTGACCCGGTGTCCATCCCAGTCGAGATGCGCCAGTGCGCTGGCGATGCTCATGGAGCGGCGCTGCTCCTCGGGCTCGTGGTCGAGGATCGAGGTCCCCTGCTCGGTTGCGCCCATCCGGGGCGTTGCGCCGGCGACGTGGAGGAGCGCCTCGCACAGGGTGGTCTTGCCGTCATGGCTGTGGCCGATCACGGCAACTGTCCGGATCTGACCGGGGGATGGCACCGGCATGGGCTGGGCTCCCGTCGCGGTGGCTGACGCCCGGTGAATGGTAGGGCGCCGACT
>JALZAG010000249.1 GCA_030948445.1 Candidatus Dormiibacterota bacterium | reverse complement strand
CGTCGACAACCCCGCCGCATCGCTGCCACTCCCTGGCTCAGTGAGGGCGAACGCCGCAGTGCGCTGACCCGATGCGATGGTGGGGAGGTGGCGCCGGAGTTGCGCCTCGTTACCAAACAACAACAGCGGTTCGCTGCCGACGCTGAGGTGAACGTCGAGGATGACCGCGCTGCTCGCACACACGCGCGCCACCGCCTCCACGAAGCGCGCGAACTCGAGGTGGCTGGCGCCGGCGCCGCCATGCACGACGGGGAGCAGCAGGCCGGCCAGGCCGCGGTCGCCCGCCGCGCGCACCAGCGCGTCCGGAGGCAAGCCTGCGTCGCGCGCCATGCCCGCGGCATTGGGACGGATGACCTCATCGACGAATGCTTTGGTGAGGTCGGCGATCGACGCGGCGACCGGCGCCTCAGCCGACACGGACCAGCGTCGCTTCGCCTTGCGCCATGCCGCTGCAGATCCCCGCAGCCCCGTAGCCGCCACCTCGCCGGCGAAGCTCGTACAGCAGAGTCATGAGGATGCGCGCCCCGCTGGCCCCGATGGGGTGGCCGACGGCGATCGCGCCCCCGTTGACGTTGACGCGCTCAGGATCGACCTCGAGCATGCGCGTGCTGGTGATGGCAACGGCGGCGAACGCCTCGTTGATCTCAATGACGTCGAGTCGACCGGCATCCACCTCACCACCGGTCCGCGCCATCGCCTTTTCGACCGCGATGGCCGGAACTGTGGCGAGGTAGGGATGGTCCGCCGCCGATTCCGCATATGTCACCCAGCTCCCGAGCTCGGTAATGCCGGCGGCGCGCGCACGCTCAGCACTCATCAGCAGCACCGCGCTGGCGCCGTCGTTGATGCCGGGCGCGTTCCCGGCGGTGACGGTGCTGCCCTCGCCGAAAGCCCCACGCAACGCGCTCAGCTTCTCGATGGTCGAATCGGGTCGCGGTTGCTCGTCTCTCTCCACGGAACGGTCGCCGACGTCGACCGGCACGATCTCCTCTGTGAACCGGCCCTCAGCCAGCGCACGCGCGTAGCGCTGCTGCGATCGCAGGGCCCACTCGTCCTGTTGCTGGCGTGTCACACCGAGCTCGGCGGCGACCTCGCTGCCGTGCACTCCCATCAGCATCCCGTCCGCCGGGCAGCACAATCCATCTCGGTACACGCTGTCGACGGCGGCACGGTCGCCAAGGCGCGCGCCAAAGCGCTGGTCCTCGAGCAGGTAGGGCGCCCGCGACATACTTTCCATCCCGCCTGCAACGACGACATCCGCCTCGCCCCACCCGATCAGCAGCGCTCCCAGGTTCACTGCCTTCAGCGCGCTGGCGCACACCTTGTTCACAGTGAACGACGAAACCGTCGACGGCAATCCCGCCGCGAGGCCGGCCTGGCGCGAGGGCACCTGCCCCTGGCCGGCGCCGAGGACGTTGCCCATGATTAGCTGGTCGACATCGCCGCCGTCCGTGCCCGTCCGTTCGAGGACCTCGCGGATGACGCGTGCTCCGAGGTCAACGGCAGGGATCGCGGCGAGTCCCCCACCCAACTTGCCGAATGGTGTGCGGGCGGCTGCGACGATGACGACGTCCCTCATGGATCCGATGCTACGCCGGTGGCCTCGGGTGCGTCGCTGCGGGTCACCCGGGCAGCAGGTCCTCGAGGAGGTGGCGAGCGATGAGGATTCGCTGGACCTCGCTGGTTCCCTCACCGATCTCGTTCACCTTGACGTCACGGTAATACCGGGCCACGGGCGACTCCTCCATGAAGCCATACCCGCCGTGGATCTGCACGGCCTGGTTGGCGCATGCAGTGGCGACCTCGGATGCGTGAAGCTTCGCCATCGACGCGTACGGTGCTGCACTCCGGCCGGCGTCCACCGCACTGGCGGCCCGCCACGTCATCAGCCGCGAGAGCTCGATCTGGGTGGCCATGTCGGCCAGCTTGAATTGCGTGGCCTGGAATCGCGCGATCGGCTGACCGAATTGGCGGCGGTTGACACTGTACGAGAGAGACGCATCCAGGCAGGCCTGGGCCAGGCCGACCGACAGCGCTGCAATCGCCACCCGTCCGCCTTCGAGTATCTGCAGGAACTGGCGATAACCGCCGCCCTCGGTGCCGATCAGGTTGGTGTGGGCGACGTGGCAGTCGTCGAAAAGCAGCTCGCGTGTGTCGCTGGCGTGCCAGCCCAGTTTGCGGTATTTCGGCGCCTGCGTATAACCCGGTGTCCCCCGCTCGACGGCGATGGCGCTGATCTGGGGCTGGCCGTCTGCCGTGCCAGTCACCGCAGTGATAGTGACCCCGGCGCTGATCTCAGTGCCCGCATTGGTGATGAACGACTTGGTGCCGTTGATGATCCACTCGCCGTCACTGCGCTGCGCGCGCGTCTTGGTCCCCCCCGCGTCCGATCCCGCCTCCGGTTCGGTGAGGCCAAAGGCCCAGAGCTTCTCGCCGGCGAGGAGCTCTGGCAGCCAGCGCTCCTTCTGTTCATCTGTCCCGAAGCTCACGATCGGACTGATCCCCAGGGAAACAGCCGCCTCCAGCGTGATTGCCACTGCGGCGTCCGCCCTGGCTATCTCCTCGAGCGCCAGGCAGTAGCTGAGGAAGTCGCCGCCCATCCCGCCCACGCTCTCAGGGAACGGGAGCCCGAATAGCCCCAGCGCCGCCATTCCCCCCACTAGGTCGTAGGGGAAGTCGCCCGACTCGTCGTACCCAGCGGCGCGCGGCGCGATCTCTTCCCGAGCGAACTCGCGCACGGTGCTGCGGATCTGGCGCTGCTCGTCGGTGAGATCGAAGTTCACCCGGACAACGGTAGCGCGGGGGCCATTGAGCGCGCCGGAAGTGATGGCTCGACCGGGGCCGCTCGCACAGCGACGCGCGGGCGTGCCTCACAGCCTCAGTGGGCCGGTGTCTCGAGCCTCTCGCCCACCAGGCGCACGACATCCTCGATGGTGTCCGCGATGGCCGCGCCCGCCGCGGTCAGTGCATCGATCTTGCTCTGCGCGGTCCCGCTGTTCCCGCTGATGATCGCGCCCGCGTGACCCATCCGCTTGCCCGGCGGGGCAGTCCGTCCACTGATGAACGCCACCACCGGCTTATCGAAGCCGGAGCTGCGGATGAAGGCCGCGCCGTTCTCCTCGTCGCTGCCGCCGATCTCGCCGATCATCACCACAGCGCGTGTCTGGGCGTCGGCGGCGAAGAGCGCCAGAACATCCGCGAAGGTGAGGCCCAGCACCGGGTCGCCACCGATGCCCACGGAGGTCGTCTGGCCGAGCCCCGCCTGGCCGAGCCCTTGGATGACCTCGTAGGTGAGAGTGCCACTACGGCCCACGATGCCCACTGGTCCCGGCGCATTGATGTGGTTGGGGATGATCCCCACCTTGCACTGGCCCGGGGTCACCAGGCCGGGGCAGTTGGGACCCAGCAGCCGTGTCCCGGCGCGCTCGACGAAGGCGCGCGCGCGGATCATGTCGTGGACCGGGATGCCCTCGGTGATGCACACCGCCAGGGGCACTGCGGCCGCCGCTGATTCCATGATGGCGTCCGCGGCGAACGGTGGGGGCACGAAGATCCCGCTGACGTTGGCGCCAGTCGCCGCGACGGCGTCCGCAACAGTGTCGAAGATCGGTACGCCGTTGGCATCCTGGCCGCCCTTGCCCGGGGAGACGCCGGCGACGACGTTGGTGCCGAATGCGCGCATCTGCTCGGTGTGGAAACCGCCCTCGCGACCGGTGATGCCCTGGATGAGCACGCGGCTGCTGCCGTCGACCAAGACGCTCATGACGCGTCCTTGGTGAGCGCGACGATCTTTTCAGCGGCCTCGGTGGCGCTGAGGGCAGGCGTGATGCCCGCTGCCTGCAACAGCGCGCGTCCCTCCTCCTCGCGCGTCCCGGTCATGCGCACCACCAGCGGTTTGGTGATCTTCAGCTCGTCGCGCGCGGCGATGACACCCTTGGCGACCTCGTCGCCCCGCGTGATGCCGCCGAAGATGTTGATGAACACGCCGCGTACCTTGGGATCGAGAAGCACCATCTCGAGCGAGGCGCGCACCTTCTCAGCATTCGCGCCCCCACCGACATCGAGGAAGTCAGCCGGCTCGCCCCCGTGCGCCTTGACGAGGTCGAGCGTGTTCATCACGAGGCCGGCGCCGTTGCCGATCACGCCGACGTCGCCGTCGAGATGCACGTAGGTCAGTCCGCGCCGCTGCGCCTCCGCTTCATAGGGGTCCTCGCCGGTCCGACCGTCGTCGCCGGTGGCGTCCTTGGCAAGCTCATCGACAAGCGCGCGATGGCGGTAATGCGCGTTCTCGTCCACCTCGAGCTTGCCATCGGCAGCGATGAAGTCCCCGGCGGGAGTGAGCACCAGTGGGTTGATCTCGCACGTGAGCGCGTCGAGTGAGCTGGCGACCCTGTACAGCTTCTGGGTGAGGCCGACGATCTGCGCTGCGAGCTTGGCGGCGCTGTCGCGCAGCTGCGGCGCGTGGCGCAGAGCGTCGAAGACCATCTGGCGAATCTCGTACGGCTGGGGTCCGGCAAAGGGGTCGGGCCAGACCTTGGCGATCCTGTCGGGTGACTCTTCTGCCACCTGCTCGATCTCCATCCCGCCGGCAGCTGAGAAGATGACCGCCATGCGGCGCCGATCGCGGTCGAGCGTGAGGCCTAGGTAGAACTCGCTGCCGATGTCCAGCCCGGTCTCACACCAGACGCTGCGCACCGGGTAGCCGCGAATGTCCATGGAGAGGATTCGCGTCGCCTCGCGTTCGGCCTCCTCGGGCGTATCGACGACCGCGATCCCGCCGGCCTTGCCGCGACCGCCGATGGGCACCTGAGCCTTGACCGCGACACGTCCGAGCTCACCCGCCGCCGCGGCAGCCTCAGCGGGCGTACGCGCCAGCCGTCCACGGGGGATCGGGATCCCCACTGCTGCGAACTGCTGCTTGGCCTGGTATTCGAGGAGTTTCAAGAAGACGGACCTCGTGCGTGAGATGGCGGCGGTCAGTCTAGCCGCGCCGTCGGTCGATTCAGCGAGCCGAATCAGGCAACCGCAGCTGGGCTGGTGATGCGGTCGATCTCCGCGAGGTCGTCGGTCGTGGGCGTCCACCTGCCAGCGCGTGCATTGGCAGCCACCTGCTCGGGCGTGGTGGCTCCCGCGATGACCGAGGTGACCTGCGGTTGCGCAACCAGCCACCCCATGGCGACGTCGAGGAGGCTGACATCACGCGCGCGGGCGAATCCGTCCAGTGCGTCGACGATGTCGAAGTTGGCGTCGGTCATGAGGTCGCGCGCTCGGTCGCTGTCCATGCCCAGTCGCGTTCCCGTCGGTGGTTGCTCGCCGCGACGATACTTGCCGGTCAGGAGGCCGCTGAACAACGGGAAGTACGGCAGGATCCCCATCTCCAAGCGTGCCGCAACGGGGGTGACCGACTCCTCGACCTGGCGCCGCTTGAGCAGGCTGTACTCATTCTGGGCGGTCACGTAGCTTGCCCAGCCCCGCTCCGTGGCGATGCGGTCCGCATCCTCGATCTGCGCACCAACGTAGTTCGAGCATCCGATGGCGCGAACCTTGCCGGCGGACAGCAGCTCATTGAGTGCGCCCAGCGTCTCCTCCAGCGGGGTGGCCCCATCGAAGAAATGGTGCTGGTAGAGGTCGATGTGGTCGGTGCCCA
>JALZAG010000001.1 GCA_030948445.1 Candidatus Dormiibacterota bacterium | reverse complement strand
TCCGCGGCCACGGGCACCTCGGCACCGAACGACTTGCCCTCGAGCTCTGGACCTCGAAACTGCGCGGCCAGGTTCCGGGTGGCCCAGCCGAGGCCGTACTCAGCGACGTCGGGGTCGAGCTGTTCGCTCTGGCCGGTCGCCCGCGCCAGGTCCCAGGCGTGGATCCCGAGTTCGGCGATCTGCTGATCAGCGCGGGACACCAGCGGAGCCTCGCCGCCGGACATCGTCGGCACCGCGGCGTCGAGG
The DNA here is from genome assembly GCA_030948445.1 of Candidatus Dormiibacterota bacterium. The sequence continues at coordinate 2,206 of JALZAG010000001.1, read as the reverse complement.
TCGGCGGCACTCCATGCCGCACCGAGATCACGCCGTGCCGCGGCGAAGGCACCCACCCACTCGCCGTCGACCTCGCCGGCCGGCTTGCTCCAGTCCGGTTTCTCGCCCCGCGCCGACGCCGCGAAATTGTCCAGGTCGAAGATGAGGTGGCTGATGAGCTGACGCACCGTCCATGACTGGCACGGCGTCCTCAGCTCCGCCTGATCCGGCCGGGTGCCGGCGACCAGCTCGGCCGCCTGGTCAAGGGCCCGGTCAAGGAGCGTCAGCGGTTGCGAGCGTTGTCCCATCCCGGCCTCCTCCCCACAATGCGACTGCGGGGTATTGTCGATGTTCCCTCAACGAGGCAGCGCTAGGAGAGGCGGATGAGTGCTGGGGCGCGCAACAGAGCGATGACCACCGAGGCCGATGCCGGCGCCACCGCCGCCATCGACGCCAACCTCGCCGTCCTGGCTGAGCACAGGGACCAGTGGGCGCGGCTGCCGCTGGGTGCCAAGCTCGACCACCTCCGCTCGCTGGCTCGCCGGACGTCCGCGAACGCCGATCGCTGGGTGCGCGCGGCTTGCCGCGCCAAGGGGCTCGACCCCGCATCTGCGCTCGCCGGCGAGGAATGGAGCTCCGGCCCATGGGCGTTCCTCTTCGGGGTCAATCGCCTGGTCGAGACGCTGTCCGAGGTGGAGCGGGTCGGCACGCCGCGATTGCGACCCGGAAGCGTGCACACCCGCCCCGATGGGCAGGTGATCGTCGACGTGTTTCCACAGAGTGCGTGGGACCGCCTGCTGCTCAGCGGCGTCAGCGCACAGGTGTGGATGCAGCCCGGCGTGACCGAGGCCACCCTCGCCGACACCATGGCCGTCTTCTACAAGAAGACCAATCCCACCGGCGCGGTGGCGCTGGTTCTCGGCGCCGGCAACATCGCCAGCATCCCGCCGCTCGACGTGCTCTACAAGATGTACGCGGAAGGCTCGGTCTGCCTGCTCAAGATGAACCCCGTCAACGAGTACTTGGGGCCAGTGTTCGAGGACATCTTCGCCGACCTCGCAGCGGCGGGCTTCATCCGTTTCGCGTACGGCGGTGCGCAGGTCGGCGAGTACCTCACCCGCCACGACGGTGTGGACGAGATCCACATCACCGGCAGCAGTCGCACCCACGACGCCATCGTGTTCGGCACCGGCGCCGACGGTACCGAGCGCAAGGCCGCGGGAGAACCGGTCAGCACCAAGCGGATCACCAGCGAGCTCGGCAACGTCAGCCCCACCATCGTCGTCCCGGGACCGTGGTCGGAGCGCGACCTGGCGTTCCAAGCCGAGCACATCGCCACCCAGAAGCTGCACAACGGCGGCTTCAACTGCATCGCTTCCCAGGTGGTGATAACCCACGATGGGTGGGCGCTCGGCGGGCGGTTGCTGAACCGGGTGGCGTCGGTGCTGTCGGCTGCGCCTGCGCGACCCGCGTACTACCCCGGCGCCGAGCAGCGGCAGCGCGCCATGGCCGGCTCCCATCCCTCGGCCCGAACGCTCGGTGGCGACGAGCGGGCGCCGGCCACACTCATCACCGGCCTTCCAAGCGACGATGCCGGCGAGACCTGTTTTCGCGATGAGGCCTTCGCTCCCGTCCTCGCGTCCACGGCCATCGGCGGTGCCGATGTCGAGCAGTTCCTCGACCGGGCCGTGAACTTCTGCAATGACCGGCTCTGGGGCACGCTTGGCGCCAACATCATCATCCATCCCGCCACAGCGCGCCGGCACGCCGCGGCGCTGGACCGCGCCGTCGCCCGCCTGCGCTACGGCTGCATCGGTGTCAACGCGTGGGCGGGCGTGGGGTTCCTTCTCGCCCAGGTGAGCTGGGGGGCCTACCCCGGCCACACCCTCGACGACATCCAGAGCGGTATCGGCGTGGTCCACAACAGCCTGCTCTTCGACAAGCCCGAGAAGAGCGTGGTGCGCGCTCCATTTCACCCGTACCCGCGCAGCGTCGCCCACGGGAAGCCCACGCTGCTGCCCAAGCCGCCGTGGTTTGTCTCCCATCGGCACGCCCAGCAGGTGACCGAACGGCTGACCCGCTTCGAGAGTGACCACTCGGTCCGGCATGTGCCGGGCATCTTCGCGGCGGCGCTGCGCGGCTGAGCGCGCGTCGCATCGCGCAGATGCGATGCTCGGAGGAGATGAGCGAACCGATTCCGCCCGGCGAGCGTTTTGCGCAACCGCGG
>JALZAG010000047.1 GCA_030948445.1 Candidatus Dormiibacterota bacterium | reverse complement strand
AGCCATGCCGGCGGCGCTCTCATCGGTGTCGTTGGGGATGCTGACCTTCGCGGCCGGGGCGGCGCAGGGTACCCGACGGCGCGCAAGTGGGCGGCCACCCGGGAGCGGTCGCGCGGCAACGCGGTGGTCGTCGGCAACGGCGCCGAGACCGAGCCGCTCAGCGCCAAGGACCGTCTTCTGATGACCTCGCGTCCCCACCTGGTGATCGATGGCGCGCTCCTAGCCGGCGAGGCAGTCGCGGCACAGCGCGCCATCCTGTACATCGGCCGCGCCCACGACGACGCCGCTGCGGCGATCAGCCGCGCCATCGACGAGCGTCGAGATGCGCGAGACCTGCCCCTCCCCCTGACCGTGGTGCGCGCGCCGCACCGTTACGTCGCCGGCGAGGAGTCCGCCGCGATCGCTCAGCTCAACGGTGGTGCGGCCCGACCAACCCTGGTTCCGCCACGCCCTTTCGAACGCGGAGTGGACGGTCGCCCCACGGTGGTGCAGAACGTGGAGACCCTCGCTCACGCGGCGCTCATCGCGCGGTTCGGAGCAGCCCCGTACCGCGACGCCGGGATTGACGAGGCCACCGGCACCATCCTGGTCACGATGGCGGCGGCCGTCCACTCGCCGGGCGTCTACGAGCTGGCGGGCGGCTCGACGATCGCCCAGGCGGTGAGCGCGGCCGGAGGAGCCACCTCGTCGGCGGCGGCCGTTCTGGTGGGTGGGTACTTCGGTCGCTGGGTGGCGGCCGATGACGCCTGGGACCTGCGCCTGGGGGTCGACGTGCCGCTCGGCAGTGGGGTGATCGCCGTCTTTCCTCATGGGCGCTGTGGGCTCGCCCAGGCAGCCGCGCTGATGGGCTTCCTGGCACGCGAGAGCGCTCGCCAGTGCGGGCCGTGCGAGCATGGTCTTGCGGCGCTGGCGACCACCTCGGCCCAGTTGGCCGCCGGCCACGCCAAGCCTCGCGATGCGGAGCGGCTGCAGCGCTGGATCGGACAGATCGCCGGGCGCGGTGCCTGCCACCACCCCGACGGCGCGCTCGTTCTTCTCTCCAGCGCGCTGCGGGTGTTCGGCGGTGACGTCGCGACGCACCTGCGCCGCGGACGCTGTGAGCGCAACCCGACACCTCTGCTGCCCGCCCCCGACTGGACCGGTGAGCGGCGTCGATGAGCGAGCTGCGCGTCAACCCGATACGGTGTGACGGATTCGGCATGTGTGCCGAGCTCCTCCCCGAGCGCATCACATTGGACGACTGGGGCTACCCGATCATCGACGGCCGCCCGCTGAGCCCCGAGCTCGTCGAGCTCGCACGCCGGGCCGTGGCAGCCTGTCCGACGGCCGCTCTGCAGCACGTGCCCGACGGCCAGCCGCGCCGCTGAGGCGCGCCGCTGCAGCAGTGCTGTCAGATGCCGGTGCGCACCTCGGCAGGGCGCCCGAGGCTGCTGTCGATCAGCGCCAGGAACTCGGTGACCCGCGCCGGCTTGGTCAGAAAGGCGGCAGCGCCCGCGTCGAGGAGCCGGGCCACCTGGCGTTCGGTGGCGTCAGCGCTGTAGATGACCACCGGGATCGCGCTGGTGCGGGCATCCTGGCGAAGACGGCCCAGCACCTCGTCGCCGTTGACGTCGGGTAGGTGGAGGTCGAGGATGATCAGGTCGGGACAGTGCTCACGCGCTAGATCCAAGGCGATTCCGCCCTGCATGGCGGTGAGCAGGCGCACGGTGGGCCGCAATGCAAGGATCGACTCGACGAGCGCGATGGTCGCCAGGTTGTCCTCGACATAGAGGACGGTGCGGTTGGCCCCAGCGTCACGCAAGACAGGCGGTCCGGTTGCGGCGATGACCGAGGCCTGGTCTTTGCCCGTGGCTCGCTGCAGTCGGACGCTGAACGTCGCACCCTCTCCGCTCGTGCTCCGTAACGAGAGCGCACCTCCCATCGCGACCGTGAGCTGCCGGGAGAGGGCCAGGCCGAGACCGGTGCCCTGGACGTGGCTTCGCTCGGCGCCAAGCCGCTCGAACGGCTGGAACAGTCTCTTCTGCTGAGGTTCGTCGATGCCAGGGCCATCGTCGATGACCTCGATCTCCACGTCTTCGCCTCGCACCGCTGCTCCGGTGATCACGTGACCACCTTCACGCCCGTACTTGATGGCGTTGCTGAGCAGGTTGAGGAGCACCTGAACGAGCCGCTGACGATCGGCGCGCACGTACAGGTCGTCGGGGCCGTCAATACGCATGCTGAGGGTGACGTGGCGCTCATTGGCAGTCTGGGCAACCAGGCCGATGCACTCCTCGAGGGTGGCGCGGACGTCCAGCGGCTGCAACGAGAGGATCTCCCGACCGGCTTCGATGCGGGCGATGTCGAGCACGTCGTTGACCAGGCTGAGCAGGTGGGTACCCGCGCGCTGCACTGCCTGGATCGCCGACAGCTGATCCTCACGCGGCTCGCGCATCTCCAGCAGGTCGCTGAAGCCGAGCATCGCGGCCAGCGGGGTGCGCAGTTCATGGCTCATGCGCGAGAGGTACTCGCTCTTGGCGTTGCTGGCCTGCTCAGCAGCGTCGCGTGCGTGGCGTAGCTCGTCAGCGACGCGCTTCTCGTTGCTGATGTCACGGTTGATCTCGAGCACGGCGATCGGTTTGCCGTCAGCATCCCGTTGCACCGCCCACCGCGCACTGATCTGCAGGGTCCTGCCGTCCTTGGTGGTCTGGCGAAGCTCCCCCTCCCAATGGTCGTGCTCGCGCAGCGAGGCGACGATGACATCAAGGTGGACTGGGTACTCCGACTTCAGGAGCGGCAGGGGGTCCCTGCCGATGGCCTCGGTCTGACTGTACCCGTAGAGCTCGCAGGCTGCCTTGTTCCAGAACTGGATTTCGCGGCTGTCGAAGTCCCAGCTGAACACGGCGTCGTAGGCGAGGTCGAGGAGCTCGGCGCTGCGACGCATGCCGGTGACCAGGTGGACACGATCCATGGCCACGGTGATGGAGACGGCGTACTGCGCGAGACGAGAGAGCTCCTCGTCTCCGAAGAGCGGCGTGAACGGGCCGGCCAGGACAGCGATGTATCCATCGCCCGCCTGCGAATTCAGCGGCACCACCGCCGTGGCGCCAAGCGAGCTCGTGAACGAGAGGCCGGCGCTGTTGCGCATCCCCTCGAGCTCGCCGTGCAGGCGGTCACCCCGATCGGGGTCGATGCCCTTGAGCGCGAGCACGCGGCCGTCCAGCGCGATCATCGCCGCGCCTCCACCGAGGAGCCGGGCCGCCCACTCCAGGGCACGCGCTGCCAGCGTTTCCTCATCGGGAGAGAAGAGGAGGAGGTTGTTCAGCGCCTGACGGAGCTGCACCTCCTCGGTCTCCCGCCAGACGCGGCGGAGCCAACCCGGTGGCGACAGCGCCACGCCGAGCGGTGGCATGCTCAACAGCGCCACGCTCGTCACCGCGAGCTGCACGGTCATGCTGTTCGACGCAACCGAGGCCACCGCGCTGCCGAGCAGTGCCAGAACGATCCCAGCAAAGCCCGCGCTGAGCGAGCGCAGTCGAGCGCGCTGAACCCTGGGCAGGGTCGCAGACACCAACCACAGCCGCACGATCGACGCGCCCACCACCGCGCACCAGGTGAGCAGAAGAAGGACACCCACAAGCAGCGCCACGCCCCCGGGCCTGGGGTTGCCGTCCAGGTTGGTAGCGATGCAAGCACCGGTGACGACAGCCACCGCGACCGCGGTTGTCCGCACTGCCCAGGTACGCATGGGGATCAGGCTGTGCCTGAAGAGAACGAAAGCGAATGCCGAGGCCATCAGCAGCAGAATGGTCACTGCCGTCAGCAGCACCGCGGCGAGACCTGTGAACTGCGCGATCCTCCCGAGCATCGCCACGATGCCGAGAGAACCAACAGCGATCGCGAGATAGCGGCGGGTCCGGCCGCGATTCCGCAACCAGTCGCCGGCGGTCAGGGCCCCGAGGACGAGCAGCGAAGCTGCAACCGCCCACTGCAGGGCCGCGAGTGCCTGGCTCACAGCCGCGAGTATGACGACGGGGGCGCTGAATGCCCGTGAACCGTTGCCGTTTCTTCACCGCGCCGCGTGCACCGCTGTCCCTACCGGTGCAAGCGGATTGGCGCATCTGCCCCGACAATCGGCGAGGTGCCCCACTACTTCGATCGCGACCCGTCGGGCCCGTCCCGTCCTCGCCAGGTGTCGCTGCGGCTGCCCGACGTCGACCTCCGCCTGGAGAGCGACGCGGGGGTGTTCGGCCACCGCGCCGTCGACAGCGGCACGCGATTTCTGCTGCGGCGAGCCCCGGCGCCACCTGCCCGCGGGGAGGTGCTCGACCTGGGAAGCGGCTACGGGCCGATCGCCGTGACGCTCGGACTGCGGTCGCCACTGACGCGGGTCTGGGCGGTCGACGTCAACCGCAGAGCCGTGGCGCTCACCGCCCGCAACGCCGTCGCCGCCGGAGCCGCGAACGTCATCGCCACCACTCCCGAGGACGTCCCCCCCGACGTTCGATTCGCCGCCATTTACAGCAACCCCCCTGTCCGCATCGGACTGGCGCTGCTCCATCCCTTGTTGACGGCGTGGCTCGACCGCCTGACGCCGGGAGGCACGGCCCACCTGGTCGTGCATCGCCACCTCGGTTCCGATTCCCTGGCTCGCTGGCTCAACGTCGAGGGCTTCGCCGTCGAGCGCATCGCCTCACACGACGGATTCCGCATCCTGCGAGTGCAGCCACGCACGGCCGTGGGGGATGATCGCTGAATGGTTGTTGCTGCGCTGCATAGCGCCCTCGGAACCATTCGCATCGACATCGACCCCGTGATTCGCATCGGCGCCCTCTCGGTGCACTGGTACGGGGTGATGTACGCGGTCGCTTTCGTGGTGGCCTTCCGCTATGGCGTGCTTCCCCACGTGCAGGCGCGTGGGTTGAGCCGCGCCATGGCCGAGCGTGCACTGGTCTGGACGATCATCTTCGGCCTGCTGGGGGCACGCCTCTACTACGTGCTCCAGCAACCCAATCTCGGTGACTACCTGCACAACCCGATCCGTATCATCGCGGTGTGGGAGGGCGGGATGGCCTTCTTCGGAGCGATCATCGGAGGCCTGGCGTGCGTGGCCGTTTTCGCGTGGCGCAACCGCATCTCGACCTGGCTGATGTGGGACGCAGCGGCCATCTTCGCAGTGATCGGACAACCCATCGGGCGCATCGGCAACGTCATCAACGGCGACATCCTCGGCGCCCGCAGCAGCCTGCCGTGGGCAACCGGTTACGCCAATGCGCACGCGGTCCTACAACAGACCTTTCACCTGGTGAACGCTCCCGGCGGACCGTGGTACTACCAGCCGGCGGCGATCTACGAGGCACTCGGAACCATCGCGATCGGTCTGATCCTCTTCGCGCTGCGCCGGCGTGGCGTGCGCAACGGCGCACTGGTGGTGGCGTACATCCCGTTGTACGCGATCAGCCAGCTGATCCTGTTCCAGTTCCGCGCCACTGAGCCGGTGATCGGTCTCGGCCTGCACCAGGCGCAGTGGACGGCCATCATCATCCTCGCGCTGGTCAGCCCATTGGTGTACCTGGTCTGGCGGCGCCGCATCGACACAGTGCCGGCGGCGACATGAGCCTCACCAGCGTTGGACCGCTCGCCTCGATCGTCGACGTCCTCTTCACGCTGCTCGAGCTGATCGTCTTTGCGCGCGTGATGCTCTCGTGGCTGCCGATCAGCCCGTGGCACCCGGCGGCGCGCTGGCTGCGGCGCATCGGCGACCCCATCCTTCGACCCTTCCAACGCGTGCTGCCCAGCTTCAGCGGTATCGACTTCTCGCCGCTGCTTGCACTCGCGGTCCTGTACGTGCTCCAGCAGGTGGTGCATTCACTGCTGGTCACCGGTTCGGTGTCGCCGGGCTACGCGGTGCTCAGCGTGGTTCGCCAGGTCGCTCTGGGGATTGTCCTCTTCTTCTGCATCGTGCTCTTCGTCAGGCTTCTGTTCTCCCTCTTCCACGCCGACCCATGGCATCCGATCGTGTTGATGGTCCGCCGCTTCACGGACCCGCTGGTACGGCCGTTTGCTGGGGTGATGCCGCGAAGTGCGTCCATCGACGGCGGCGCAGCGATCGCGTTCCTGGTGTTCCTCGCGCTGTATTTCGTGGGACGCGCGCTCTTCGACGCCGCCGGGGTGTTCTAGCCGCGTCGACCGGCGCCCCAGGTCTCCCGTTCGGGAGCGCGGTCACGGCGGGTCTCGAGCCGGTAGGCGCCGGGACCAAGGAGCGCTTCCACGGTGCGCTCGAGGCCCGGTCCCGGTTCCACCGAGAAGCCGTCGTTCAAGGCGATGTCGTCGATGGACTCGGCACTCTCGACATGGATCACCACCGGGGCATCGCCACCGTGCTCGGCGATGGCCTGGTACAGCGGCCCCACAAGGTGGTGCTGGTCGGGAGCCAGGCGGAAGTGGACCGTGCTGTTGCGTCGCCACGCCACCAGCCGCGGATCGTCGAGCGCGAAGATCGCATCGGCTCGAATCTTCGACGGTTCACTCTCGCGGTCCTCGTCCTCGGCAGCGCCGTTCGGTGAGGGCCGGCCGGACTCGACCTTGCCGCGGATCACCACGACGGCGTCAGGACGGAGCAGTTCGGCCACCTCCTCGAAGACGCGGTTGAACACCACCACCTCACAACTGCCGGTGAGGTCCTCGATCTGCAGGAACGCCATGCGCTGTCCGGTGGTGCTCTTGCGTGGCACGAACGCGCGCACGTCGCGGATGCAGCCGCCCACCTGCACGATGAGGCCGTCGAGGTGGCCGCCCAGCTCGTTGATCGAGGTGTCGACGCGCGCTTGCAGCGTGGCGGCGATGCGTCGGAGGGGATGGTCGCTGAGGTACATGCCGAGGAGGTCGCGCTCCCAGGCCAGCCACGACTCGTCACTGCGGCCGGGCCCGGCGTCGCCCTCGGTCGGGGGCACGTGCGGGACGAGCGTGCCGATGAGGTCGACATCGTCCCCGAACAGCGCGGTCTGGCCGAGGTCGCGCTCGCGACGCACCGCGGCGGCGTGGTCCATGGCCGAGTCCAGCTGGCGGAGCAGCGCGTGGCGATCGCCGAGCGTGTCCAGCGCGCCGCACTGAATGAGCGATTCCAGCACCCGGCGGTTGAGGTCGCGGCTGTCGACGCGCAGGCAGAGGTCGAGCAGGCCGGTGAACGGGCCGCCCTCGTCGCGGGCTGCGATGACCGCGCGGGTCACGCTCTCGCCGACGTTCTTGACGTGTTGAAGACCGAAGAGGATCTCGCCGGTCGTCCTGTCCCCAACGGTGAAGCCCGCGCCGCTGCGGTTGACGTCCGGCTTGTGCACCACCAGCCCGTGCGCATGCGCGTCGAGGATGGTCTGCTTCAGCTTGTCGAAGTCTCCACCGCGGCTGTTGAGCAGTGCGGCCATGAACTCCAGGGGATGGTTGGCCTTGAGGTACGCGGTCTGGTACGAGATCAGTCCATAGGCAACGCTATGTGACTTGTTGAACCCGTAGCCTGCGAAGAACGCGATCAGGTCGAAGAGCTCGATGGCGCGCTCTTCGGCGACGCCGTTGGCGGCGGCGCCCGCGAGGAACTTCTCGCGCTGCTTGGCCATCTTCGCCTTGTCCTTCTTGCCCATGGCGGCGCGGAGGACGTCCGCTTCACCGAGCGTGAAGCCCGCCACAGCCTGGGCGATCTTCATCACCTGGTCCTGGTAGACGATGGTGCCGTGCGTCTCCTCCAGGACGGGGCGGAGCAGCTCCTCGAGTCCCACCGGGTACTCGATGGGCAGCTCGCCCCGCTTGCGCTTGATGTACTGCGCAGTAGCGCCGCCCTCGATCGGTCCCGGCCGGTTCAACGCACCGGCCAGCGCGACGTCCTCCAAGGTGCGCGGCTGCATGTCGATGAGGATGCGCTTGGCGAACGTCGCCTCCAGCTGAAAGATCCCGTGGGTGTCTGCCTTCGACAGGAGTGCGTACGTGGCGGGGTCGTCCAGCGGGATCTCGTCGATGTCGATGCGCGTCCCGGCCGCTGCCTCGATCATCTGGAGCGTCTCCTCGATGACTGTGAGGTTGGTGAGCCCGAGGAAGTCGACCTTGAGGAGTCCCACCGCGGAGACCCCGTCCATGTCGAACATGGTCACTGCCGTGCTGCGGTCTCCCATCGTCGAGCGCTGCAGCGGCACGATGTTGGTCAGGGGCTCGGCGCCGATCACCACCCCCGCGGCGTGTGTTGAGGCGTTGCGGCAGATGCCCTCGAGCCGGCGTGCGTTGTCGATGACCTGGCGTGCCCAACCTTCGCTGTCGTACAGCGCACGCAGCTCCCGGCTTTCGTCGAGCGCCTTGTCCAGGGTGATCTTCACGCTCAGGGGAACGAGCTTGGCGAGGCGGTCGACGTCGGGCAGCGGAACGTTGAGCGCCCGGCCGACGTCGCGGATGGCCGCCCGCGCCGCCATGGTCCCGAAGGTGATGATCTGGGCGACGCGGTCCTCGCCGTACTTGCCCTGCACGTACTGCAGCACGCGGTCACGACGCCGGTCGTCGAAGTCGATGTCGATGTCCGGCATCTGGACGCGCTCGATGTTGAGGAAGCGCTCGAAGATGAGGCCGTACTTCAGCGGACAGACGTTGGTGATGCGCAGCACGTAGGCCACCAGAGAGCCGGCCGAGCTGCCCCGCCCGGGGCCCACCACCACGCCGTCACACCGCGCCGCGCGGATCAGGTCCCAGACGATGAGGAAGTACGGCGCGAAACCAGTCGTCTCGATCACGTCGAGCTCCATGGCCAGGCGCTCGCGGGCTTCGCTCGTGGTTCCATCCCCGTACCGTTCGCGCAGCCCAGCCTCGCAGAGCTCCCGGAGGTACGAATCGGCGCTGTGCCCGGGCGGGATCGGCGAGTAGGCGGGCAGAAGGTTGCCCCCCAGCTGCAGCTCGAGGTTGCAGAGATCGGCGACCGCCAGCGTGTTGCGCACGGCGTCGCCGTACTGAGCGAACTTGTCGCGCATGTGCGCACCCGACGTCACCGAGAAGTGCGGCCCCGCGAAGCGGAAGCGCTTCTCGTCCTCGCGCCGCGCCTGGGTCTGGATGCAGAGGAGGATGTCGTGTGCTTCGGCGTCCTCGATGCCGATGTAGTGCGCATCGTTGGTGGCCACCAGGGGCAGGCCGGTTCGTCGCGCAATCTCCAGCATCCCGGTGCGGATTGCCTCCTCCTCGGGTATGGCGTGATCCATCATCTCGAGGAAATAGCCGTCCTGACCGAAGATCTCCATGTGCTGGCGGGCCACGCTCTCGGCGGCATCCATGTCGCCACTGAGGATGGCTTGGGGCAGCTCACCGCCGATGCACGCGGAGAGGCAGATGAGTCCCTCGGCATGCTCGGCGAGCAATTCCTTGTCGATGCGCGGCTTGTAGTAGTAGCCCTCGAGGTGCGACCTGCTGACCAGCTGGATGAGGTTGCGGTAGCCGGTCTCGTTGCGGGCCAGCAGGATGAGGTGGTTGGGGTCGCGGTCGGTGCGACCCTCCTTGTCGTGGCGCGACCGCGGCGCCATGTACATCTCACAGCCGATGATTGGCTTGACCCCGGCGGCGCGAGCGGCGGTGTAGAACTTGACCGCGCCGTACAGCGCGCCGTGGTCGGTGATCGCCAGCGCGTTCTGGCCGTGCCCCTTGGCTGCGGCCACCAGGTCGGCGATCCGCGAGGCGCCGTCGAGCAGCGAGTACTCGGTGTGAGTGTGCAGGTGGACGAAGGGTTCGACGTCCTCCGTCGCGACGGTCACCGGCTCTCTGACCATGGTCTCCTCGCGCTGCTGCCGAACAGACGTACGGTAACAAGGCCAAGGTCGGCCGTGCTCACCCATGCTTAAGGGCGCGTGGACTTTCTCACCGGCCTGCACGGCGCCGTCGCCACCGTCCTGCTCTGCGTCCTCCTCTTCATCGACGAGGCCGGGGTGCCTCTGCCGTTCATCCCCAATGAGGTGCTGCTGATCGTCGCCGGCCTGCTGATCGCCGCAGGCAGCGTCAACCCCTTCGTGTTCTATCCGATCGCGTGCCTCGCCCTGGTGGGCGGCTCGTTCAGCGGCTACAGCTGGGCCCGTCGGGTGGGTCCCCGCCGGCTGCGCAAGGTGGCAGTCAGGCTGCGCGCCGCCAAGGCGTACGACAGGGCGGCGCGGCGAATGGCGCGCGCCGACGTCCGCCACATCGCCCTGGCTCGCGTCATCCCGGGTGTGCGCGTGTACGCGACGCTGTGCGCGGGCGCCGCCGAGGTGCCGGTGCGGACGTTCATGGAGGCGAACATCCCTGCCATCCTCGGGTGGGTTGCACTGCTCACGGGCATCGGCTTCGTCGTCGGCGCCCCGGCCGAGCATGTGCTCACCGCTGTGGAGGCGCAGGTCTTCAACTTCGCGCTCAGCGGGGGTCTGCTGGTGGCTCTGGGTGTCGTGGCCTACCGCGCCGCCCGTCGTGCACCAGAGCCGCGCCGGGTGTCGGCGGCTGGACCTTTCTTCGGCATCGCCCGGCGCGACCGCTACTGGCTCGCCGCGGCTGTCGATGCAGGGATCATCGCGGTCATCCTCGCCGGGTTCGACCGGCTCACCCGCGCAGTTCTGCACTTCAAGTTTCAGATCCTTCCCGAAGGCCGGTATGACGTCGGCGTCATCGTGCTGGGCATCGCGCTGGCGTACATCCTGGTGAGCCGGCGAAGCTCCACCGGCGAGACCGCGGGCGAGCGCCTCTTCGACGTCACCTACGTGCACCGCGGGCCACGCCGTCCGGTGGCGGAATCGCTCGACGACGATTCCGACGATGACGACGACGACACCGTGAACCCCGGCTAGGCCTCGCGACGCAGCGTCACCACGCTCTCGACGTGGTGTGTCTGCGGGAACATGTCGACGAGCTCGTACGTCTCGATCCGGTACGGACCCGAGACACTGAGCACGCGCAGGTCCCGGGCCAGCGTTGCGGGGTCACACGAGACGTAGACCACGGTCGCAGGACCGGCCAGGGCCAACCAGGCGGTGACCCGCGGGTCGCATCCGGCGCGCGGCGGGTCGAGAAGCACCGCGTCCGCGCCGGCTCCCACGCTGGCGAGAGCGTCCTCGACGGCGCGCGCGATATAGCGCACGTTGCCCGCGCAGACGTTGAGCTCGGCGTTGAGGACGCCAATCCGCGCTGAGTCGCGGTTGTTCTCGATACACACCACCGAAGCACCCTGGGCGGCCAGCTCACACGCGAGCACTCCCACGCCCGCGTACGCATCGACAATGGTTCGGCCGGCCACCGCACCGAGGCCGCGCAGAGCCGCACCGTACAGCAGCTCCAGTGAGCTCCAGTTCACCTGGATGAACGTGTCCGGTGAGACGCGGTAGTGGTGGCCGCGCCAGCGCAACGTGGTCGACGTGACGCTCCAGCGCTGCACTGCGGTGTGCGCATGCTCGTCCACCACGTTGCCGGGGACGGACTCGGATGGCCGGGGCCGCAGGAGCAGTTCGTCGCCATCCTCACCGACGGTCAGGTGCAGGGCGGTCAGCCGATCACCCCCCGCGTCGCGGACCAACCCCGTCAGCGCGGGCAGCGAGGTGGTGATGCGGGGGTGGTGGATCAGGCAATCCTCCACCGCCACCGGCCGCCAGCTGCGCACTCGGTTGAAACCGAGTCGCGCGTCGCGCATGCCCGCCGCCCCGGGAATGACGTGGAACTCGCCACGCCACCGATACCGCCACGGGTCCTGGGCGCCGTGCACCACGAAGTGGACTGGCAGCGGCACCGCCTGGCGGCGCAGCGCATCGCGGACGATCTCAGCCTTCAGCTCGAGCTGGTGGCTGTACTCGACGTGCTGCAGCTGGCACCCACCACACTCACCGTAGTACGGACAGGGCGCTTCCACACGGTGTTCGGAGGGCGCGTCGACGGAGACCGTGCGGGCGAACCACACCCTCCCCTTGCGGTGCTGCAGCTCGACCGCGACGCGCTCGTTGGGCAGCGCCCCGTCGATGAGGACGCTGGTGCCGTCATCGAGTCGCGCCAGGCACAGCGCGCCGTGCACCATCGGGCCGGCCGCCACCACGAAGCGCTCGCCGCGCCGGTGGCGCGCCGGCGCAGCCTCGACGGGCGGGACGTCAGCCGGAGAGTCGCTCACGCAGCAGGGTGGTCACCAGGCGCGCGTCGGCGCGTCCGCGCGTGGCCTTCATGACGTACCCGACAAGTGACTGCAGCGCTGGCTCGTGGCCGGCCCGGAAGTCGTTGCAGGCCTTGGGGTTGGCGGCGATGGCGTCGCTGACCAGCGCACCGAGCTCATCGGCGTCTCCGACCTGCCCGAGACCGCGTTCGCTGACCAGCGCTGTCGGGTCGCCGCCGTTGATGTACAGCTCGGCGAGCACGTCCTTGGCGGTCGAGCCGTTGATGGTGCCGGCCTCGACGAGCTTCAGCAGCGCTGCCAGGCCACCGACGCCAAGGCCGCTGCTCGCCAGCGGGACGCGGTGCAGGTTGGCCAGCGCGGCAACCTCCCCGGTCAGCCAGTTGGCGGCCCCCTTGGGCGAGACTCCCGCCTCCACCAGCGCTTCGTAGATGTCCGCCTCGGCTCGGGTGCTGGTGATCACTCCAGCGTCCGCCACCGACAGGCCGTACTGCTCGCACAGTCGGCGGGCGCGGGCTTCGGGTAGCTCGGGGAGCGCCGCACGAATGTCGTCGACGAGAGCTCTGTCGAGCTGGAGCGGTGGCAGGTCGGGCTCGGGGAAGTAGCGGTAGTCGTGGGCCATCTCCTTGCTGCGCTGCGACACCGTGGCGCTGCGCGCCTCCACCCAGCCGCGCGTCTCCTGCACGAGCGCGCCACCCTCGTCGAGCACCTTGCGCTGGCGCTCGATCTCAAAGGTGATGGCCCGGTGCACCGCGCGGAAGGAGTTCATGTTCTTGACCTCGACCTTGGTGCCGAGCTCAGGATCGCCGATGCGCCGCAGCGAGACGTTGGCATCACAGCGAAGCGAGCCCTGCTCGAGGTTTCCGTCGTTGACCCCGATGTACATGAGGATCTGGCGCAGGCGGATCAGGTACTCGCGCGCCGCGTCGGCGCTGCGTAGGTCGGGCTCACCGACGATCTCCATGAGCGGCACGCCACAGCGGTTGAGGTCGACGAGTGAGCTAAGCGCCTCCTGAAGCACGTCGCCGGCGTGGTGCATGGTGCCGGTGTCCTCTTCGAGGTGCACGCGGGTGATCCCGCACCGGGTGCGCTCGCCATCGACCACGAATTCGAGGCGCCCGTTCTGGGACAGTGGCAGGTCGTACTGTGAGATCTGGTATCCCTTGGGCAGGTCCGGGTAGAAGTAGTTCTTGCGATCGAACTTCGTGAACGGTGGGATCTCGCAGTTGAGCGCCAGCGCTGTGCGCACCGTCATCTCCACCGCCTGCCGGTTCATGACTGGCAGTGCTCCGGGAAGGCCGAGACACACCGGGCAGGTGTTGCCGTTGGGCGGCGCGCTGGTGTAGTCCGCGCTGCAGGAGCAGAACATCTTGCTGCGGGTCAGCAGTTGCGCGTGCACCTCGAGCCCGATCACTGCCTCGTACCCGGTGTCGACGGCGGCGGCGGACTGAACTGTCACGCAGTCACCAGTGGTGCACGCCCCAGGTGCCATTCGGTTGCCGCCTCGTACGCCGCCGCCACCTGGAACACGCGCGCGTCCTGCAGGCGGGGCGCGATCACCTGCAGCCCGACCGGGAGGTCCTCGCTGAACCCGCACGGCACCGAGATCCCGGGCAACCCCGCGAGGTTGACGGGGATGGTGAGCGCGTCGTTGAGGTACATCTCCACGGGGTCCTGGATGGCTCCGGTCGTGAACGCAACCTTAGGAGAGGTGGGACACACCAGCGCGTCCACGGACTCGAAAACCGCCTCGAACTCGCGCGCGATCAGCGTGCGCACCTTCTGCGCGCGCCGGTAGTACGCGTCGTAGTACCCGCTGCTCAGCGCGTACGTTCCCAGCATCACCCGGCGTTTGACCTCGTCGCCGAAGCCCTCGTCACGGGTGCGCAGGAATGTCTCGGTCAGCGACGGACGTTCGACGCGCCGGCCGAAGCGCACCCCGTCGTACCGAGCCAGGTTGGACGAGCACTCGGCGGGCGCGATGATGTAGTACGTCGACAGTCCGAGGTCCGTGCTGGGGAGCGACACCTCTGCGATCGATGCGCCGAGACCCTCGAGAACCGCGATTGCCTCGGTGATGCGCGCGCGCACACCGGGCTCCAGGCCCTCGACCATGTACTCGCGCGGTACGCCCAGTCGCAGGCCACGAACTCCCGCCCGAATCCCGGTGAGCGGATCATCGACTCTCTCTGGCACCGAGGTGCTGTCGCGTGGATCGTTGCCGGCGACGGCCGCGTATGCGACGGCGGCATCCTCGACGGTGTGGGCGAACGGCCCCACCTGGTCAAGCGACGAGGCGAACGCGATCAACCCGTACCGTGACACCCGGCCGTAAGTCGGCTTGAAACCGACCACGCCGCACAGCGCAGCCGGCTGGCGGATCGAGCCGCCGGTGTCGGTGCCGTAGCTGATGGGCACGATGCCAGCGCTGACGGCCGCGGCGCTGCCGCCGCTGCTACCACCCGGCACCCGCTCGACATCCCACGGGTTGCCGGTGGGTCCGTACGCCGAGTTCTCCGTGGACGAGCCCATGGCGAACTCGTCGCAATTGGTCTTGCCCACCGGCACGGCACCGGCGTCGAGAAGGCGCTGCACAGCCGTCGCGGTGTATGGCGGCCGGAAGTTCTCCAGGATTCGCGAGCCGGCGGTGGTCGGGTAGCCCTCGACGCAGAGCACGTCCTTGAGGGCCACCGGGATTCCGCAGAGAGGACCGGCGGCCTCGGGCTCGTCGCGGAGGATGCGAGCAGCCCGCTCGGCCTGGTGGTCGGCGAGCTCGTCGGTGAGCGCCAGGAAGGCGTTCAGCGAGCGCCCTGGGCCCTGCAGGTGGGAGCGCGAGTCGTCGAGCAGCTGGCGCGGGGTGAGCTCGCCGCTGCGCAGTGCTGTGGCCATTGCCGCAGCGGTCATTCCGGCGGTGCTCACTCCTGGATCGCTCCCACCCTGAAGTACTCGCCATCGCTGTCGGGTGCGTTGGCGAGCGCCTGCTCCTCGGTGAGCGACGGCGCCGGCTCGTCCTCACGCCACACGTTGACCAGGTCACCCACCTGAGCAGTCTCCGGCACCTCGGAGACATCGGCTCGCTGCAGCGCCGAGATGTGCTCGAGGATCAGGTCGAGCTCGGCACCGATGCGACGCTGCTCGTCGCCGCTGAGGCCGAGCCGCGCGAGTCGAGCGACGTGGGCGATCTCGTCCGGATGCAGGGGCATCGCCACATTATTCGCGACCCACCGGCTGTGCCGCCGATCAGCCGCCGGGAAGGGGCAGCCAGGTGAGCACCGCCTGCTGGGTCGGTGCGAAGCCAGCGGCGCGGTAGGCGGCCAGGGCGGCGTCGTTGCCGTCGCGCGTCCACACGCTGGCGAAGCTCACGTGGCGGCGGCGCAGGAAGGAGACGGCCTCGGCAACGAGGCTGCGGGCGACGCCGCCACCTCGGACCTCGGGACGGACGTAGAGCTCGGCCAGCTCGGCCTCCAGCCCGGTTCCCGGGTCGAACAGCACCACCCAGCAGACGCCCACCGCGTGGCCGGACGGATCGCGCGCCACCAGCAGGTGGTTCTCACCGCTGAACTGTGGCGCCACGCGCAGCCGGCGCTCCACCTCGGACCTGCTCTCGCGGGGATGGTCGTAGTGGACCTGCTCCGCGAGGGTGAGGTCGATGAGCATCTCGGCCACCTCGGCGTCCTGGCCGGACATCTCCTCGATGCGGATCTCGTCGGCCACGTGAGGATTGTGACCGGGACGGTGGCCGGTCCTGGTCGAGGCCCGTCAGGGGGTGGCCTGGGCGACGGGGGTCCCATGAGCCTGGGGCGGACTGGCCTGCGGGATCACCGGCGTGGCCGGCGAAACCTCGGCGGGCAGCGGCGCCACGCAGGGCGGAGTCACCGTCTTGCCGGTTGGTCCGCAGGGAAAGACGGTCGGCGACGGCGGCGGTGACGGCGCGGTGCCCCCGCGCTGTTGCCAGGTCTTCCCGTTCCAGAGCCAAGTGTCCGAGCCGAGGGATTGGCCACCGACGGCCACGAACACCCCTGAGCTCGCCGCCCCGCCGAACAGGACGACACTGCCGCCCGGACCCTCGGCCATCGCGGCACCGCTACGCGCGTTCGGTTGGTTGGAGGGGGTGTCCTGCGTCCATTGTCCGGCGGCGAACGTCCAGGTCTGCCCGGCGGTGGTGAGCACGACCAGGTGTCCCTCGACCGCCGCCGTCGTTGCGCCCGCCAAGCTGGGCGATTGCTGAGGTGTCGGCAGCTGCGAGCGCTCCTTCCATCCTGAGCCCGTCCACGTCGACGTGGTGATGGTCAGTTGAGCCGGGACGGCTGAGCACGGTTGCGCGGGAGCACAGCTTTGCGGGTACCTGACGCCGCCGTACACCTCTGGGCCGACATGCGTCATCAAGGTCGCGTGCTGGGTTGCCGGGTCCGCGAACACCAGCGCGACGCCGTACCTCGGCACCGTCTGGCTCGTGACCACCCGCTTCCATGACCCACCTGACCAGACCCACGTCGAGAGGCCCTGGGTGGGGAGGCATCCCAGCGGCACCTCGCACGGCGCGCTGCCGGACGCCGCCGCGCTGCTGCTTCCCATGACAGGGCAGGCGATCGCGGCACCGCTCCTCACCGCCCCCTCGAGTGGTGGACCGCAGCTGAACGCAGGCGGCGACACAGCCACCACCTGCCGGGTCGTCGAATCGAACGCCAGCTGCGCTCCCGCCGGCGGAGTGGCTGCGACCGACCCCGAGGCGGCGCGGTGCCAGCTCGAACTGTTGAACAGCCAGGTCTGCACAGCGGGCGGCGGAGCCCCGGACGGGCATACAGCCACGGGCGTGGAAGTCGTCGATTCCGGGGTTGGCACCCCGGTGGCGGGAGCTGGAGCGATCGCGGGCACACCGGTCGAGGTCGATCCGTTTCCGTCAGGCGAGGCGGGCGCGGAGCCGGCTGAGCTGCCGGTGATGGATCCCGGACTGGCGGTGCCCCCACCGGAGCAGCCGCTGCCAACGGCGCCGCTGCCGCTCATCGGCGGCACCGGCACACCCAGGAGCAACACGCCGCCATCCGCAGGGTCATCGACCAGGCGGGTGCCGGCCAGTGCCCCCGGGCCGCGGGCGGCTGAGGTCCACGTCGACCCGTCCCATGTCCAGGTGTCTGTGAGCGGCTGGCCTGAGCCGCTGACGCCGCCGAACATGACGGTGACCCCGGCCGTCGAGTCATACGCGCTGGCCGCCCCGGACCGCGCCGGTGGAGTACCCGTCGAGCTCGCCGGGGCGCCCCCCTGGCGGGCGGTGCGAAGGGCCAGGAAGGTGGTGGCGCCGGCGGCCGCGACGAGCACGGCCAACCCCGTGGCCAGGACCTGAGGCCAGCGCCGCGGCGAGGTGCGGATCCCCACTGCAGGAGCCCGCGTGGCGTAGTTGGCAGTCGACGGCGGGGCCGCCAGCTGATCGAATGCCTCGGCTAGGTCACGGTCGTCGGGCGCGCTCATGTCATCTCCCTCAACCGGGCGCGCACGCGTTCGAGCGCGCGGTGGGTTGCCATCTTGGCCGCGCCCTCGCGCATGCCCACCACCTTGGCCAGCTCCGCATAGCTCAGCCCGCCCGCGACGCGCAGGCCGACGAGCTGACGATCGCGTTCGCGCAGGGTGTCCATCGCCGCGCAGATGGAGCGGAGATCGAACCTCTGCTCGACGTTGATCTCGACACTGTCGGGGAACTCACGATCGCGCCCGATGCGCGCGACCAGCGACCGCCGCCGCCCCTCTCGGCGGTACTGGTCGATCACCGCGTTGCGGGCGATGCGGAACAGCCAGGTGCGCACCCCCGCAGAGTCGGGTTTGACGCGCCCGTAGGCGCCGAAGGCGGCTGCAAAGACATCGCCCGTGACGTCCTCGGCGGTGTCGGGGTCACGGAGCTGGGAGACGCAGAACCGGTAGACGGCGTCGGCATGGTCGCGATACACCTCGTCAAAGGGGGTCACCGCAGCGTCCAACCGTGCGCCGGTCATGGCGGCGATCATCGACTGCACAAACGTCCCTGCGTGCGATTCGTCACAACCCGAGGGGAACAGCCGGCGCCAGTAGACTGCCGCAGACCACCTGCAAGGAGCCAGTGTTGAGCGAAACACCCCAGCCGAAGAATCCCGAACGCCTCGAGCTCGAGGCTCTGACCGCCCTCCAACCCGGCTTCGCCAGGCTCATGCCCGAGATCGGTGTGCGGATGTGGAAGGCGTACCACGCCGGCCGTGCGCAGAACTGGGCGCTGGCCACCTGGCAGCTCAAGGAGATGCGCAAGCTCTTCGGTCTCGGCAACGTGACCAGGCCCAAGTACGAAGCCAACGTGCGGGCGTACATCGACGAGGACCTCGCTCCGCTGTTCGCCGCCTGCGAGGCGGGCGACGTGGGCGCGTTCGAACATGCTTTCCACGACGCAGTCGACGCGGCCAATGAGTACCACCGCCGCTGGAACAAGGGCTTTCTGGTCTGGA
>JALZAG010000046.1 GCA_030948445.1 Candidatus Dormiibacterota bacterium | reverse complement strand
ATCAAGAACGCCGAAGGCGAGCGGCAGTCGTACATCCTGCGCGCCGAGGGCACGCGGCAGGCGCTGATCCTCGAGGCAGAGGGACGCGCGCAGGCGATCTCCACGGTGTACGCCGCGATCAAGGCGGCCGCCCCCGATCCCACCCTGGTGGCGATCCTCCAGTTGGACACCCTGGCAAAGTTCGCCGACAGCGACAACACCACCATCGTGGTGCCCGCGGAATCCGCGGCACTGCTCGGTGCGGCCCAGGCGCTGCGGTCGGTCATCGGAGTGGCGCCGTCGTTCACCGCTCCCGAGGCGCCCCCACCACCTGGCTGAAGCAGCCCCGGTCCGCGCGTACCATGGCCTCGTCATGACCGCCGGACCGCTGCTACGCACCCACGCCGATCCGCTGGCCGACCTGCCGGTGGCCTTCGACTACGACCATCTTTCGTTGGTCCCGCGCATCGCGTCCACGCTCTCGCACCGATCCGATGCCTCGCCGCAGGTGGCGCTGGGCCCGTTGCTGCTTCAGGTGCCGCTGCTCGCCGCACCGATGCCCGACGTCTGCGGCCCGCTAATGTGCCGCGCCCTGGGCGCCGAGGGGGCACTGGGGGTGTTGCACCGTTTCCAGTCGGTCGACGGGCAGGTCGCCGCGTTCGCCGACTCACACGATGGCGCACCGACCTCCGTGGCCGCGGCTGTCGGTGTCACCGGTGACTACCGCGACCGCTTCGTCGGCCTCTACGACGCGGGCTGCCGCCTGGTCTGCCTGGACACCGCCAACGGTGCCCACGAACAGGTCGGTGCTGCTGTCGAATGGATCCGCGGCCAGGCCGACGACGTCTTCATCATCGCCGGCAACGTGGCCACCGCCGAAGCGTTTCGGTGGCTCGAAGATCGAGGCGTCGACGCGATTCGTGTCGGCATCGCTGGAGGCAGCGTCTGCGAGACGCGCACCGAGACGGCCGTGTACGCACCAACCCCGCACGCTGTGGCCGAGGCTGCGCAGGTGCGCCGGCGCGCACTCATCATCGGCGACAGCGGCGTGCGCAACCCTGCCGACATGTGCAAGCTGCTGGCCCTCGGCGCCGACTTGGTGATGGTCGGTTCAGCGCTCGCCGGCACACGCGAGGCGCCGGGGCGGGTGATCGTGGTCGACGGCAAGAAGGTGAAGATCATGCGGGGTGCGGCGTCGTTCTCCGTGCAGCAGCAGGCGGGCACCGAGGATCCCGGCTACGTCGAGGGCACCGAGACGCTGGTGCCGTACAAGGGCGGCGTGGACGACGTGGTGCGCCGCTACCTCGCCGGGCTGCGCAGCTCGATGTCGTACATGGACGCCCGCACCCTCGAGGAGTACCGGCACAACGTCAGCTTCATCGTGCTTCGCTGAGCAGGCGCTGACGTCGCGCGCGCTCCGCGGTGACCACCCCCACCATCGCAATGGTGTCGTCACAGAACACGCCGTCGGCGCCATTGCGGAGCGTGCGCGCCGCCGCCGCGCCGCCCCGCGCGCCCCAGCCGAAGAGCAGCAGCCCAGACCCGTGCACCAGCGCAACGCGCTGTGCTGTGCAGGTGCGGTGGTGCAGGTTGAGCGCATCGACGCCGGCGTCGCGAAGAAGGGCACAGCGACGCTGGGCACTCGCGGTGCGCAGCACCAGCGATGGGAACACAAGACGCACGTCGCTGTAGCGCTGCCGCCACCGCGCCAGGGCGTCGACGCGCCAGTAGGTGAGCCAGAGTCGCGTGGGGTCGCCGTGCGCCCGCGCCGTCGCCACCACCTGTTCGACGGCGGCAGGCGCAGCCATGTCGAGCGCGACGTCGAGGTTGGGTCCACACTCGCGGTACAGCTCCTCGAGGGTGGGGACGTTCGCCGGCAGCTGGTCGCGGCGCAACGACGACACAGGGCGCCGGAGGCGGGCCACGATGCCGGGGTGGATGAGCACCGCGACGCCGTCGGCGGTGAGGCCGACGTCACTCTCGATGGCGGTGGCGCCGAGCGCCATCGACTGTACGAACGCCGCCAGGGTGTTCTGGAGGTGGCGCTGCTGCGCGCCGCCGCGGTGGGCGAAGCCGATGGGCAGTTCAGGCGTCGTGACGCTCACGGCGCTGCGCAATCGCGTGGATCCGGCACCTGCGCCACGGTACGCGCTCGGGCTGCTCGGGCCGCCCGGGTGAGCGACCGCCCGGACGCGTAGGCTGTCCTGGTGGCCGACCCTCAGGCGGACCTGTTCGGCGCTTCGCCGCCAGCGACCGACTCCTCCGCACCGGGAGGGGACGAGCGTCGCGGTGCGGGCGCGACGCGGTCGGTGACGCCGCTGGCGGCGAGGATGCGACCGCGCACCCTCGATGAGTTCGCCGGTCAGGAACGCGCCGTGGGTCCTGGAACGGTGTTGCGCCGAGCGCTCGAGGGGGACACACTGCCGTCGCTCATCCTCTGGGGGCCACCCGGGAGCGGCAAGACGTCGCTGGCCAACATCCTGGCCGAGATGTCGGGCGCGGCGTTCGAATCGGTGAGCGCTGTCTCGTCCGGCGTCGCCGAGCTCCGCAAGATCATGGAGCGTGCGCGTGCCCGCCGGCGCATCGGGCAGCGCACCGTGCTCTTCATCGACGAGATCCACCGCTTCAACAAGTCGCAGCAGGACGCCGTGCTCCCAGACGTCGAGAGCGGTGTGGTCACCCTCCTGGGCGCCACCACCGAGAACCCGAGCTTCGAGGTGAACAGCGCGCTCCTCTCGCGCGCCCGCGTGATTCGCCTCGAGGGGCTGAGCGACGATGCTCTCGGCCTCCTCATCGATCGCGCCATCTCCGATCCAGAACGAGGGTTGGGCGGAGTCGCCGTGGAGTTGCAGCCCGACGCCCGACAGCGACTCATCGGTCTCTCCGGCGGCGATGCGCGGGTGGCGCTGGACGCTCTCGAGCTGGCCGTTGCCGCCACCGGGGCGGCCGGCGCGCCCGCGGTGGTCGACGTCGACGCCGTCGAGGGCGCGCTGCAGAACCCGTCGCTGCTGTATGACCGCGCCGGTGACCAGCACTACTGGCTGGCGTCGGCGTTCATCAAGTCGATGCGCGACAGCGACCCGGATGGGTCGATCTACTGGCTCGCGCGCATGCTCGAGGCTGGGGAGGACCCGATGTTCTGCGCGCGGCGCATGGTCATCCTTGCAGCCGAGGACGTCGGCCTCGCCGACCCTGCCGCACTGGGCGTCGCGATGGCAGCGCAGCAGGCTGCGCACTTCGTGGGCATGCCGGAGGGATATCTCCCGCTGGCAGAGGCGGCGCTGTACCTCGCCACGGCGCCGAAAAGCAACTCGGCGATGGGCGCGTACGTGGCGGCCGTCGCCGACGTGCGCGAGACCCTGCATCAACCCGTGCCGCTACACCTGCGCAATGCGTCGACCTCGCTGAACCGTGGCATGGGCTTTGGCGCTGGCTACAAGTACGCGCACGACGAGGCTGGTGCGGTGGTCGACCAGCAGCACCTGCCGGACGAACTCGCCGGGCGCCGGTACTACACGCCGACGGAGCAGGGCGCGGAGGCGGTCATCGCTCAGCGGCTGGCGAGCATGCGCGCGGTGATCGCCAAGCGACGTGCTGACGGGCCGGGCGACGGGTCGCCTGCCCCACGGTCCTCATCCAGGCACGGCTGACCCGGTCAGCCCTCGGGCGAGACGTGGGTGGTGACCTGGTCCACCATGTAGTAGACGGCGACGAGCGCGGTGATGACCAACACCGCCGTGGCACTGACGAAGGAGATGACCACGCACACCGCATACAGCACGATGCCGGCCCCGAAGCGCACCAGAGAGCGCATGGTGATCGGTGGCCCGGGGCCGCCGGTCCGCAGCTCAGGGTGGCGGCCGATCCACGCGTAGGCAGCGTCGAACCACAGCGACATCAGCAGCAGCGAGCCGCTGAAGAGTGCTGCGGCCACGTGCGATTGTCCTGCCCCGGTGGCCACGAAGCGCGCGAAGACTGACGTCGAGAACGGCAGCAGCACCACCGACATCAGCAGCCCGAGGTTGAGGAAGAGCAGCGGCCGGTCAACGCGGCGCACAGCGTCGAAGACCACGTGGTGATTCACCCAGATGATCCCGATGGTCAGGAAGCTCAGCACGAATGCCGCGAAGTCGGGCCAGCGGTCGGCCAGTGACGCCAACAGGTCTGGCGTGTTCGCCGGCGGCGGGACGAGGTCGAGCACCAGCAGGGTGATCGCCACAGCGAACACGCCGTCGCTGAACGCCTGGACGCGTTCTGTCTTCATCGTCCGGTGCCTACCCGGCAGCGGTGAGGGCGCGATCCAGCGCGGCCACGCTGTCGGCGATGTCCTCCTCGGTGTGCACCGCAGAACAGAACGCGCTGGTGTGCAGGAGATCGACGCCCTCCTCACGCATCCGGCCAGCGAGTGCTTGCTGCGCAGCCGGCTCGTCGAGGTGGAGATGAAGGATGCTCGCCAGCCGCCACACCCGACCCGACAGCCCACGGGCGCTCATCACCTCACGCCACCCAGCCTCGAGCTGCATCGCGGCCTCGGACGCCGCCTCCTGGGGCGCGCCGGTCGCGCAGATCTCGAGCACGGCGATGCCTGACGCCGCGGTGAGGGGATTGGCGTTGAAGGTGCCGGGATGCTCGATGGTGGAAGCAAGCAGCTCCATCAGCTCGCGACGCCCAGCCAGCCCGCCGCCGGGGAGACCCCCCGCCATCACCTTGCCGAACATCGAGAGGTCGGGGCGGACGCCCAGCAACGACTGCATGCCGCCGGTGGCCACGCGGAAGCCGGTGACCACTTCGTCGATGATCAGCAGGGCACCGACGCGGTCGCACTCGGCGCGCAGAGCAGTCGCGTATCCCTCCGGCAGGGGGTCGCGCCCGTAGTGCGCGCCCGAGCCCTCGAAGATCACCGCGGCCACCTCCTCTGTGTCGAGGACGACCCGGAGTGCGTCGATGTCGCCGGCACGAACCACCCGTGTGGTCAGCAGTTCGGTGACCGGTACCCCGGTGGCGGTTCGCGCCTCGCCGTCGACGAGGTTGACGCTGACCGGGTCGGACCAGCCGTGGAAGTGGCCGTCGAGCTTGACGAGCACGTCGCGCCCCGTGGCGGCGCGTGCCACGCGGACCGCGAGCATCGCGGCCTCGGTCCCCGACGCCGTGAAGCGCACCTTGTCCACCGAATCGACCATCGCGCTGATCCGTTCGGCCCACTCGACCTCGAGCGGGTGGCCGGCGCCGTAGTGGGTTCCACGCGCCGCCTGGTCCTGCACCGCGGCGACGACCGCCGGGTGGGCGTGCCCGAGCAGGAGCGCGCCGTGACCCATGGTGTAGTCGATCAGCTTGCGGCCGTCGACCAGCCACTTGTGCGACCCCTGCGAGCGGGCGACGTACAGCGGTGGCGAGTAGGCCCGAGCGGCGTGGGTGGTCCCGCCGGGCAGAACGCGAGCGGCGCGACGGGCGAGGTCCTGCGAGGTGACTGCCATCAGCGGATTGTCGCCTGCGTGGCCCTCCTGCGACGGCGTCACGTCGTGGTGACAGGCCACGCTGCACGGTTCGCACGGGCGGGGTCAGAGGGCATGCTCCCTTCATGCGTCGAGGTCCCCACACACTCATTCGCGCGCTCGGCGCGGTGGCAGCCGTGGTGGCGGCGGCGGTGGGGCCCGGTGTGGGTGGCGGGACAGCGGCGGCCGCGACCCCGGCCCCGTCCAGCGCGGCGACCAGTTCGCGCTTCTGCGGTCCTGCGCAGCCGGGCCACCGGTCGTGCCTGGGACTCGCACTCAAGTCCCCGGCGCGCCGGCCGGCGGTGTCACGGACGAACAGTCCACCGGCGCCGGGGGGCGGATACGGACCCCAGGACATCCAGGCCGCGTACGGCTTGACCGGCTCTGCGGCTGTCGATGGCGCGGGGCAGACCGTTGCCTTGATCGAGGCCTATCGGGACCCTGCCGCCGCCGCAGACCTGGCCGCGTACCGCAGCTATTTCGGGCTGCCGGCATGCACGGTCGCCTCGGGATGCTTCCGGCAACTGGATCTGAGTGGCGGCTCGAGTCCCACGAATGTTGGATGGGAAGAGGAGACCTCGCTCGACATGGACGCGGTGTCAGCGGCCTGCCCGCTGTGCCGCATCCTGCTGGTCGAATCAATCGATGAGACCGACCCCAACCTGATTGCCGCCATCCAGCGCGCCACCAGTTTGGGCGCGACCGTGATGAACCTCAGCTTCGGCGGCTGCGAGGGGGGAGGGGGGACGTATGACAGCGCCTTCCGCCAGGCCAACATGCCCATCGCCGTGGCGACAGGTGATAACGGGTACTACGCTCCGGACAATGTGTTCTGCGCGCCTCCCAGCCCACCGCCATCATCGGGCGCGCCTGAGTACCCGGCGTCGTCGCCGTATGTCACCGCGGTAGGGGGAACCAGCCTCGTCCAGGGCGGAGGCGCGCGCGGCTGGACCGAAACGGCATGGCAGTACTCCGTCAGCCAGGCGTACGGCGGGCAGGCCGGTGGGAGCGGATGCAGCTCTTTTGAGCCGAAGCCCAGCTGGCAGTCCGACACGGGCTGCCCGCGGCGAACCGTCTCCGATGTATCGGCCGATGCTGATCCGAGCACTGGCTTGTCTGTCTACGTGTCGGGCAGCTGGAACGTGTTCGGCGGCACCAGTCTCGCCGCGCCGCTAATCGCAGGGATGTATGCGCTCGCTGGCGCTCCGTCGACCGCCATTGATGGCCGGGTCTGGTACGGCCGCACTGTTAACGACGTCACGTCGGGGAGCAATGCCGCCTCCTCGTCGGACTGCAGCCCGTTCGCATACCTCTGCAACGCCACCGCCGGCTACGACGGCCCGACCGGGATGGGCACCCCCATCGGGCCGCCGACCCTCAATCCCGCCGTGATGCCACTGGCGAGCCCGTCCCCCTCAACCCAGATCACGCTGTCGTGGTCTGCGCCCGCGAATGTCCAGCCGACCAGCTACCAGGTGTGGGAGGAGGACCTGACCACGGGGAGCGGCTGGTTGCCCTACGTCTCGACCAGCAGCACGTCGACTCCCTTCTACGGCTTCGCGGGCCGTCAGTACGGCTTCGCGGTGCAGTACACCACCGCCAACGGCACCTCGAACGGGCGACCGTGGAGAGTGCAGGCCAGCACCACCATTGCGGCCAATGCGACCCATGCCATGCCATTCGTCGGCATGTACGCGGTGGACGGCTACGGCATCCTGCACCCTGCCTCGTCTCCCGCATTCCCGGTCACATTCAATTGGCCCGGTTGGGACATCATCCGCGGCGCTGCCGCGTCGCCAACCGGCGAAGGGGGCGTGGTTCTCGACGGATGGGGCGGTCTGCATCCGTTTGGCGACAGCACGTCGCCGAGCGCAGCGGGGTACTGGGCAGGCTGGGACATCACCCGCGGCATCGCGTCGCTGCCAGCGTCGTCATCAACGCAGTGGTCGGGCTACGTCCTCGACGGTTTTGGGGGCCTGCACGGATTCTCAGTCGGCGGCGCCGCGATGCCGCCGAGCGTGTCGGGCAACGCCTATTGGGGTGGCTGGTCGATCGCACGCGGGCTTGCCACGTTCTCAGACGGATCGGGCGGGGTGGTGCTCGATGGCTGGGGTGCGGTTCACCCCTTCGCGGTGGGCAACCACAGCCAACCGGCCGCGGCGACCAGCGCGTCGTACTGGCCGGGCTGGGACATCGCTCGCGGATTGGTGCTCCTGCCCGGCTCAACCGCGAACAACTACGCAGGCTGCGTCCTCGACGGCTGGGGCGGCCTGCATCCGTTTGCCTCCCAGGGCAGGGCAACGCCGGGTGCACTCAACTCTGGTGCGTACTGGGCGGGATGGGACATCGCGCGCTCGGTGGTCCTGGTGCCCGGATCGTCGACCAGTGGCTACGTCGTCGACGGCTACGGCGGGTTCCACCCATTCGGCAATGCGCCCACCGTGATCACCCCCAACTACGGAGTCAACAACTGGCTGGTGCGCGGAGCCGCCGGGGCCTGATCGCGCTGCCGCTTTGACAAGTCGGGCGACTCGACTTCTGGAACTGTGACAGGGTCGAGACGTGACCATCGGGTGACCCACGCAGCCTGAAATCCATGACATCACCGGCGAGGGGGATCCGCCGCACGATGGTCGCTGCGCTCCTCAGCGCCGCCATGTGCATTGGTGCCGCCGGCACCCTGGGGACAACTCGCGCGGCAGCGGCCACATCCCTGCGCCAGACGTGGGCCACGACCGTCCATGTCGGACCCAGCTCCGGCCCGCGACCCACGGTGTCGGGAGAGACCGTCGGTGGCGCGACCATCGCCCATCTCTTCGGCGTCAGGCGCACCCAGGTGGTCGTCGGTTTTCAGGACGGCAGCGTGTCAGTGCTTGATGGTCGCACCGGGGCCGAGCTGCCGGGGTGGCCGCGCTACACCGGTGGGCCAATCCACTCTAATCCGTCAATCGCCGACCTCAACAACGACGGTCGCGAAGAGGTGGCGGTCACCTCTGAATCCGGCTGGGTCAATGTCTGGAACCCGGACGGGAGCGAGTTCCCCGGTTGGCCCCCAGCACAGCACGCCTCCGGAGACGGACGTGCTGCCCGGATTCTTTGGCGGCGCGGCAATCGGCGACCTGTTCGGCGATGGAAACAAGGAGCTTGTGGCGGGGGCGTGGGATCACCACGTGTCTGCGTGGAACAAGAACGGACGCATGCTCAGTGGCTTCCCGATCCACTCGTGGGACACCATCTGGGACACCCCTGCGCTCGCCGACCTGCAGAGCAAGCGGCAGCTCGACGTGGTCGTGGCCTTCGACGCCTCCGGACCGCCCGACTACCCGAAGGGCGGCACCGTATGGCTTTCCGCCACAGGGGTGCCCGGTCAACCAGTAACCGGACAAGTCGCGCTGCCAGCTACCGGGCTGGCCGAATCTGATGAATCCGGTTCCGTGGTCCTCACCGGCGACCGCCGACCTTTTCAACAACGGGTCGACCCAGATCATCATGGCCAGCGGGAAAGGAATCGCCGCTCCCGCAGGTGACTACGTCAACGGCTGGACAGGCACCGGAGCGCCGTTCGGCAACTGGCCGGCGATCACCGGCAACGGCCGGAACATGTGGTCCCCGGCCGTCGGTGACCTCTTCGGCACCGGCCAACGCGAGGTGGCCGAGGCGAGTACCAATGGGTCGCTGTACGTGTGGGACGGCAACGGCAACATCCTGCCCGGCTGGCCAATCAATCTCGGGCAGTACGAGTGGATCGCCAATCCCACCATCGCGCCCATCGACGGAAGCCACAACGGCGTGTGGGTGTTGGTGGGCCCCACGCTGGACGCGTTCGACAACGCCGGTCACACGATCCTGACCGCGAGCGGCCTCGGGGCAGGCAGCTACGCAGCGCCCGCGGTGGGTGACCTCGGCAACGGCCTGCTGAGCGTGGTCACCGTAGAACAGGCAGGCAGCTCCTTCTTCGACTCGTGGACGGTGTGGGCGTTCTCCATCCCCGGGACCGCTGATCCCGTACCAGGCGCTGGCCGTCTAGTTGATGTAGACGCTGGCCCCAACGCGCACCCACCCGTAGATGGCGCCCAGCTGCTGCAGCGGTACATGCACACAGCCGTGGCTTCCGTATGGGGGTTGCAGTGAGCTCGCCATGCCGTACGCCCAGTCTGGCTCCCAGGACGCATCGTGAAAGATGTCGCCAATGTTGTCGAAGCCGATGCCGTACTGAATGCGGACGGCCGGCCCAAACGTGACGTTCATGAGGACCCATCCAGGGCTGCGCTTGTAGAGGACGCGGTGCCATCCGTGCGGTGTGATTCGCCCCGGGCGTGCCGTGGTGACGCGCGCGTTGAGGACCAGCTGGCCATGCTGGTACGCGGACAGACGCTGGCATTCCACGCTCACCACGACGACTTGTTCTGCCGCCGAGCGGACTGACCACGGGATGGAGCAGGCGGGGACGTAGGTGACGTCGTACGCCTGTCCCGTGCTGGCCAAGTAGCCGTTCCAGGCCCACTGGACCAGCGGTTGCTGCGTCGGCGTGGGGTTGTCGCCGCCAAGCAGCACGGTGTCCTGGATGACGTTCCAGGTCCCCCAGTCCGGGAAACCGTTCCAGTACGGTCGCAGCGCGCCGTCGAGGATCGAGATCACCCCGAACTGCGCGACGGCGTAGGAGAGACCGTCGACGCTGTGCAGCGAGTGGTACGTGCTGGTGTTGGTGAAGGCGGCCGGGGCGGCAGACGCGTAGCTGCCGGTGGTGTGTAGGCCGCCCCACGCGTCGAGAGTTGCAGCCCCGATCACGGCGTGACTCTGACTGTCGAGCCGGACGTCGATGCCACGAGCTATGTCCCACCCGTACCAGAAGGCGATGTTCAGTGGTGGCGCGGCGCCGAAGGGGTGCAGGCTTCCCCAGCCGTCGAGCACGTAGCCGCTCGTGTTGTCGGGGAGCACAACGAGTGCTCGCGCGATGTCCCAGCCGGGCCAGTAGGCCGGCGTGGTGATCGCGGGCGCTGTGCCCCACGCATGAATTCCGCCCCACCCGTCGAGCGTCCAGCCGCCACTGCCGTCGGGCAGAACCACCACGGAGCGCGCGATGTTCCATCCCGGCCAGTAGGGCGCGCCACTGGTGTTGACGGCTGCGCCGCCGAACGGGTGGAGGCCGCCGAACTTGTCGAGCACCACCCCGCCGTGCTGCGCGGGTCCTGAAGCGGCCACCGGCACGCGCGCGCCGCCAGTGAACAACATGAGGGCTGCGCTGGCACCGATCAGTAGCGGCAGAAATCGTCGTGGCATGGGCCGCAGTCTGCCCGTCGTGCTGGCCGAACTCAATGAAGATCTGTAAAGGCGGCGGCATGGTGCAGGCGGGGAGGGGCGGCTACCATGTGCCAATGCGGTTCACGGCGGGGGGGCACACTGTGGTGCGCTCATCCTCGGCGTGGCGCGCACGCTGGGCAGCCGCGCTCTGTACGTCACTGCTCCTGGCGCCGGCGACCTTCGCGTCCGCGGCGGTGAGCAGCCAGCCGGGCGGCGTGATCCTCGATGGATATGGAGGTCTGCACGTCTTCGGCGGCGCGTCGGTCAACACCAACAGCGCACCGTATTGGACCGGTTGGGACATCGCACGAGCGGCCGCAGTGAGGAGCGACGGCAGCGGTGGCTGGACGCTCGACGGGTGGGGCGGAATTCATGCGTGGGGCACAGCGCCCGCGATCACCACGCCGGGCTACTGGACCGGCTGGGACATCGCACGCGACATGGTGATGACCTCCCGCGGGAGCGACGGAGTCATCGACGGGCGGCAGGGGTACGTTCTTGACGGGTTTGGAGGAGTTCACCCGTGGGGGGGTGCGCCGACGCTCACCGGGCCGTACCCGGGCACCGACGTGGCGCGCAGCCTCATGGTGCATCTCAGCGCCGGTGAGAGCGCGACTCCCGACGGCGGGTGGATTCTGTTTGCCGATGGATCCGTGCACGCCTTCGGCGCGGCAGTCGGGCAGCCGGCGCCGGTCAGCCTCTCGGGCCGGCCGCTTTGGGTGAAGCTACGAGGTGCGCCTGGCGCCGGCTACGTGGTCGGGCATTGGGGCGTGGTCCAAGCCTGGGGAGGCGTGTCTCCGTACTGGTCCGGGTACGGCGACTGGGGCACCTGGGACATCGAGCGGGACATCGCTCTCCTTCGAACTGACGCCCCAGCCGCGGCGCAGCCGGTGAGCTCCTCGGCCGCGGCCGTATTTGCGGCTGCGGGGAAACCGTCGGGCGGGGTGACCCTCGACGCGTGGGGCGGGCTCCACGGCTTCGGGGAGACACAGCTGAACACCAGCTCGGCTCCGTACTGGCCGGGCTGGGACATCGCCAGGGCGGTGCAGGTGCGCGAGGACGGCTCGGGCGGGTGGACTCTCGACGGCTGGGGAGCGGTGCATCGTTGGGGCACGAACCCCGGGCTGACTGTCCCAATCAGCTGGCTGGGGGTCGATATTGCCCGCGCCTTTGTGGCCAGCTCGGTCGACGCCAATGGTGTGGCCGACGGTGTCTCGGGATACGTGCTCGATGGTTTCGGGGGCATTCATCCCTGGGGTCAGGCACCGGTTATCGGTGGACCCGAGTACCTTCTTGGGTTCGACATATATCGCGGTCTGGCGATCCACAGGAACGCGCAGGGCGCGCCGGACGGCGGCTGGGCGATCGATGATGTCGGTCGCACCCATGCGTTCGGAGCGGCGCCCGCCATTGGCGATGCCACCCCGGACCCGGGCCGCCCGTTGTACACGGGCCTGCACCAGAGCGCCTTCGGTTGGTACAGCGTCACCCGGGGTGGGGTGGTGCTCCCGTTCGGTGGCGGGTACCTGCAGCCGTCGTGGCGTGGCTGGTCGGACTTCGGGTCGTGGGACATCGTCCGGGACGTGGCGCTGATCAACCCGGCGTACCCGCTGGCCTCCTCGCAGCCCCTGTCGCCAGATGCCGCACAGCACTTCAATGCAGCGGTGGCCGGCCGTTACCTGCTCGACGTTCCGATGGCGCGGCAGCTTCACTCACTCGACTGCGAGGCAGCGACGATGCAGATGGTGCTTGCCGCGCGCGGGACACAGGTGAACCAAGACTGGCTGTTGCACTTTTGGGGCGCCGACCTGCGTGCCGCGGTTCGTGACAGTGCGGGCAACATCCTGCAGTGGGGAGACCCGTACACGGCCTTCGTCGGCAACGTCAACGGATCCGAATGGAACGCGAGCGGCTACGGCGTGTACTACCCGCCGCTGGTCAAGGTTTCCCAGTATCTCGGTCACTCCGTCATCGGCAAGGAGCAATGGACGGTGAGCCAGCTGTTCGACCTGGTGGTGTCCGGCTACCCGGCCGCCGTAGAGGGCTCCTTCAACCTCGCCTGGGCCACGCCGCGAACGTACACCGCGTGGGACGGCAGGCCCGTGCAATATGTGCTCAACAACCACGTCTTCGCACTCGTGGGAGTCGACTTCGGGGCACGCACAGTGATCATCAACGATCCCTACTCCGGCACACGCAAGACGTTCTCGTGGGCCGATTTCACGCGGTCCTTCACCTATATCGACAACATGGCCACAGTGGTGAGTTGAAGGGTCCGTTGCTCGCGGGGCGTGCACTGCTGTTCACCGCGGTGATCCTGCTTGTCGGATGTGAGTCGGCTGGAACACCAGTGCCGAGCACATCGGTCACCGCGACGACGTCCGGCGCTCCCTCAGCGTCGAGCACCGCGGGGTCGACGACGCCAGCAGCACCTGCCAGTGTGACCGTGGTGGCGACGCATGCGGCGGCCACGCCGTCCGGGACGGTTGTCTTCGTGGTCCTGTCCAACAGCGCCACGCCGCGCTCGGCGGTCGGCATCGGCGTCATGGCGACCAGCGCCAACGGTCGTCCGCCGCTCAGCGGACGCGCAACACTCGCGTCGATTGCGGCCAACGCCACAGAGGCGGTGATGATTCGGCTGTCGGTCCCCGCGGGTGACTCCATCGGGGCCGTCACGGCGTCGGTGACCGAAATCGGTCTTTCGCCGCCGTCCGCGAACCCGTTCACAGCGGGGGCCGCCTCTTTCGTCGCCGACCCCATCGCACCGACGATCGACGTCCAGGTCAGCGCTGCCACCACCGCAGCGGCTTCGGTGCTGGCGGTCTGCTACCAGGGGACCATCCTTGTGGGCGGGGGGATCGCGCAGTCGGTGACCGTTGGTGCGGAACGGCCCACCACCGTGCAGCTGGTGGCTGCGCTCACCGACACGCCAACTGTCTGCCGCGGGTTCGCCCACCCGGTCTGACCCAGGGCCTTCGGGCGGAGACATGGCAGAATCCGACATCCGACCCGGCGACGTAGCCAAGTGGTAAGGCAGAGGTCTGCAAAAC
>JALZAG010000232.1 GCA_030948445.1 Candidatus Dormiibacterota bacterium | reverse complement strand
TCTACACCACCTTCTTCTTCTTCCTGGTGGGTGGTGTGATGGCGCTGCTGGTGCGCATCCAGCTCGCCGAGCCGCAGAACAAGTTCCTCACGCCCGCGCAGTACAACCAGATCTTCACGATGCACGGGACGACGATGATCTTCCTGTGGATCATCCCGGTCCTCTCCGGCTTCGGAAACTACTTCGTGCCGCTGATGATCGGGGCTCGCGACATGGCCTTCCCGCGCATCAATGCGCTCTCCTTCTGGCTGATCCCGATCGGCGGCCTGGTGATGTACTCCGGCTTCCTGTTCGGCGGCACCGGCGCCGCGGGCTGGACGGGCTACGTGCCGCTGACCGAGAAGGCCTACTCACCGCAGGTCGGCCAGGACCTCTGGATCATCGGGCTGCACCTGCTCGGCATCGCATCAATGCTGGGCGGCATCAACTTCCTCGTGACCATCCACAACATGCGCGCGCCCGGCATGACCTGGACGCGGCTGCCGTTGTTCGTATGGGCGACCGAGGTCACCCAGGGCCTTGTCGTCCTGGCCTCACCATTCCTGGCCGGCGTGCTGTCCATGGTCCTCCTCGACCGCCAGGTGGGCGCCTCGTTCTTCAGCGTCGACCACGGTGGCAACGCGCTGCTGTACCAGTTGATCTTCTGGTTCTACTCGCACCCCGCGGTGTACATCATGATCCTGCCCGCGTTCGGGATCGTCAGCGAGGTCATCCCGGTCTTCTCGCGCAAGCCCATCTTCGGGTACCGCGCGATGGCCGCCTCCATGGCAGCGATCGCCGTTCTCGGCTTCGTGGTGTTCGTCCACCACATGTTCGTCACCGGCCTGCCGCTGGTTGTGCAGGAGTTCTTCGCGTTCACCACGCTCTGCATCGGGGTGCCGACCGGGATCAAGATATTCAACTGGCTGGCCACCATGTGGGGTGGCAGCGTCCGCTACGACACGCCGATGCTGTTCGCCGCCGGGTTCCTCTTAATGTTCCTGATCGGCGGCATCGACGGCGTGTACCTCGGCAGCCTGGCCGTCGACCGCACCCTGCACGGCACATACTGGGTCGTCGGGCACATCCATTACGTGCTGTTCGGCGGCAGCGTGGTCGGCGTGTTCTCCGGGTTCTACTACTGGTTCCCGAAGGTGACCGGGCGCTTCCTCAGTGAACGCCTCGGCAAGCTGCACTTCTGGTTGATGATCGTCGGCCTCAACCTCACCTTCATGCCCATGCACCTTCTCGGCGTGCTCGGCATGCCGCGGCGCATCGCAACCTATGAGGACAACCGCGGCTGGGGCGACCTCAACTCGCTGGAGACCTTCGGGGCCTTCATCATTGCAATCAGCGTCACCGTCTTCCTGATCAACTTCGTGATCACGATGCGCTCTCCCAAGACGGCTCCGGCCGATCCCTGGGAGGGCAACACGCTCGAGTGGGCGACATCGTCGCCGCCGCCGGCGCACAACTTCGACGTCATCCCGGCGGTCTCGAGCAGCCGTCCGGTGCGCGACGCGCGACGGGCGCGTCAGGCCGCGTCAGCCGCTCCGTGACCTTCAGCCCCTCGCATGGCTTCCGGCGGCTGACTGCGGTCACAGCTGTGGCCACGTACCTGCTCATCGTCATGGGCGGCGTGGTCCGCGTCACCGGCAGCGGCCTCGGCTGCGGAGAGAAGGACCAGTGGCCCCTGTGCCACGGCGGTCTGCTTCCTCCTCTGCAGCAGACCGCGTTGATCGAGTTCACCCACCGCTGGCTGGCGGTCATCGCCGCGGTGCTGCTCTTCACCCTCGCCGGTTGGGTGTGGCTGCGCTACCGGCACGTGCGCTGGCTGGCCATCGGCGCGGCTGTCGTCGTCGGCCTGTACGTCCTGCAGATCGTGCTGGGCGCGATCACCGTCTTCTTCAACCTCCCCAGTGGGGTGGTGATGATCCACCTCGCCAACGCACTCCTTCTGCTCGGTGCCCTGGTGTGGATCGCGGTCTCCACGGCGATGGCGACGTCGTCCCGTCCGCGACCATCCGTGCCGACGCTGCGCCTGGCCGGAATCGCTGCGGCCGCCACCTACGTCCTGGCGCTGAGCGGCGCCCTCGTCGTTGACCAGGGTGCGGGTGGCGCCTGTGCCGGGTGGCCTCTCTGCGGCAACGGGTTCCAACTCACCTCAGGCCAGTACGCGGACATCAACCTGCTGCACAGACTGGTCGCGGGGGTGGTCGTGCTGCTACTGGGCTACTCGATGATGAAGTTGCGCAGGGCTCGTCCCGGCGACCGGGCGCTGCGCAGTGCGACGCTGGGCGTCACGCTGCTCATCGTCGCCCAGGTGATCGCGGGCGCCGTCGTAGTCGACCTGCATCTGCCCCCGGCAGCGCGAGCCGTTCACCTCGCGCTGGCCAGCGCTCTGTGGGCCTGCGTGCTGACGTCGGCCGTGCTGACACGGGGCAACGCGTCAGCTCAGATCACTGACGGCACCCGCGTCGACCGTTCGCTGCACGCTGGGGTGGCCGCGTCGTGAGCGTGGCCGTCGGCGTCGAGCGTCCGATCGCGCGCCGCCCGGGCATGGTGGCTGCGCAGACCGTCCGCGATTACATCGCGCTCACCAAGCCACGGGTGGTCGTCCTCCTCGAGATCACCACGGTTTTCGCGATGGTCATGGCCGCGCGCGGCTGGCCATCGAGCGGCCTGGTGGTCGCCACGGTGGCGGGCGGATGGTTCGCCGCCGGCGGAGCGCACGCGATCAACTGCTGGTTCGACCGCGACATCGACGCCAGCATGGGACGCACCCGCGGCCGTCCCATTCCCGCCGGGCGCGTTCAACCGGGCAGCGCGCTGGCGTTCGGGGTGATCCTCGGAGCGCTCGCTTTCGCGGTGCTCGCCATCGCCGTCAACGTCCTCGCCGCCGGCCTGGCGATCGCGGGGCTGCTCTTCTATGTGTTCGTCTACACGATGTGGCTGAAGCGCAGCTCGATGCAGAACATCGTGGTGGGAGGCGCCGCCGGCGCCTTCCCTCCCCTGGTTGGGTGGGCGGCGGTCCAGGGCCGGCTCACCCTGACCGCGTTCTTCCTCTTCGCGGTCATCTTCTACTGGACGCCCCCGCACTTCTGGGCGCTGGCGCTGCTCATCCGCCGTGACTATGCGAGCGCCTCGATCCCGATGCTGCCGGTGATCGTCGGCGAGCGCGAGACGCGCCGGCAGATCCTGGTATACACAGTGGTGCTGGTGCTGGTGACGATCCTGCCGGTCCTGGCGCACTCGTTTGGGCCCTTCTACGCGGTGGGTGCCGGTCTGCTCGACGCGGTTTTCCTGGCCACCGCGGTGGTGGCGGTGCGCGATCCCTCCGCGCGGGCCGCGCGGCGCGTCTTCTACTATTCGATGCTCTACCTGGCGCTGCTCTTCGCGGTGATGGCGATCGACCGCGTGCTCGGCTGACCACAGGAGGTTTGGACGTGGACAAGAAGCTGGCTCGCAAGAACATGCGCACTGGCGTCTCCATGTTCATCGTGCTCTTCGCGTTGATCGGGGCCACCTTCCTGTGGGCGGCCGTCTATCTCAACGCGGTCAAGTAGGAGACGACGTGGCCGACGCCAACCTCCCCACGCACGAGGCCGACCCAGGCCACGGTGCGCACGCTGGCGTACACCTGCCGCCACCAAGCTTTGCGCCCATCAACGTCGCCTTCGCCCTGGCGACCACCTTTGTGGGCTTTGTCGACCAGGTGCGCGGTGCGCTTGGCCCAGCCGTCTGGGGCATCGGGCTGGTGTGGCTGATCGCCAGCTGCGCGGCGTGGTTCCGCGGGGCACGCAGGGAGTTCCACGACCTCCCGGGCTCGATCGAAGACCACTGATCCCTCACCGCCGGTTCGCCCCGGAGTAGGCTGACGCGCAGTGGAGCTGGCACACCTCGGGATCGGCGACTGGTCCTGGGAACCGACCGTCCTGCTCGGTCTCGCCGCGCTGGTCGCGGCCTACGCCATCGCCTGGCGCCGTGGCCTGCTGGCCGATTCCGACGACGTCAGTCACTGGGTTGGTTCGCCCCGCACCCGACCCTGGTTCTTCGGCGCGGGGATCGTGGTGGGCCTGGTGGCCCTGCAGTCGCCGATCGACACCGGCGGCGACGAGTACCTCTTCTCGCTGCACATGGTGCAGCAC
>JALZAG010000231.1 GCA_030948445.1 Candidatus Dormiibacterota bacterium | reverse complement strand
GCGTGCGAGGTCGGCCACTGCCGTCTGGACTCGCGTGTCGGTCGGTCGTTCATTGCGGACGAACCAGCAGCGTGGTGCCGCGCACCGCCACCACCACGACGGCGACGTCAGCCGGGAGCGGCTCGGCAGTGTCCGTGACGGCCAGCCAGCGGTCGTTGGCGAAGAGCGCGTGGCCTGGGTGGTGCTCGTCACCCACCAGGTCGAGGGTGATCGCCGGCTGGCCGACCAGGCCGTCAGCGCTGCCCTGGATGCCGCGGAACTTGGCGACTGGGGTGGCACGGTCAAAGCGCTCGCGCAGGACGGGACGGATCAGCGTGGACCCGCCGAGCGCGAGAACGGCGAAGAGCACGCCCTGGAGCCAGAGCGGACCACCGAGCAGCGCTGTGATCGCGGCTGCCGCCGCGCCGACCGCAACGAACAGCGCGTAGAAGGCCTGGGTGTGCACCTCGAGCACGATGAAGGCCACAGTCATGGCCACCCAGAGGCCGAAGAACATGGACTGCAACACGGACATCCACCTCAGTGTACGGCCGGCCGAGACGGCACGGCGGTACGGTTGGCGACATCGGCGCCTTCAGACAGACCGGATCCCGGTTCGACCGATCAGCGCGGCGCCACGTTCTGCAGGCGCACTCGGCCCCGAGCGACCTCGTTGCCGTCCTCGGCCCGCGCGATGACCACATCCCACAGCTGCTGGCTGCGTCCCTGGTACACGGCCGTCGCCGCCACGTCGAGCCGGCCCGCCGTAGTCGATCGCAGGAAATCGGTGGCATTGGCCACCCCCACAGCAGTGCGGCCACTGTCGCGGACTGCCAGCCAGGCGCCGATCGACGCGAAGGTCTCCACCACGGATGACAGCACCCCGCCGTGGAGGATGCCAAATGGTTGGTGGTGTTGCGGTCCAACCTCGAACCACCCGGTCACCCGCGTCGGCCCGACCTCGTCGAAATGACAGCCGAGCAGCTCGAGGAACTCGCTCGTGCCGAGCATCTGGCGCTCAACCTCGAACGCCGCACCGGTCCCGCTTGCGTCGGTCATGCCTCGAGACTAGCGGCACCGACGGCGCGGTGGACTGCCGCTATGCGGTGTTGATCACCGGGAGCTCGGGATACGACGCGCCGAGCACGGCCTTGGGGTCGCCCTGCAACCAGTCGCGGATCAGGGTCTGGTACACGCTGCGGAAGTCCACCGTGTACTTGAGGTTACCGGCGTCGATGGTGCTGGTGAGCGACGGCTGCTCGCCGTACAGGCCACCCTTGACCGGCTTGCCCACGATGAACAGCGGGGCTGCGGCGCCATGGTCGGTCCCCTGGCTGCCATTCTCGCCGATGCGCCGCCCGAACTCCGACCAGGTCATCAACACCACGCGGTCGGCCTGGTTGTGCGCCGCGAGGTCCTGCATGAAGGCGGTGACGGCGGTGTCGACCTCCGCGAGGAGCGCGGTCTGGCGGTTGGTCTCATCCTGGTGGGTGTCGAAACCGCTGATGACGACGTGGCAGATCTTCACCGATGGCTCGGTGACGATCATCTGGGCGGTCAGCTGCAGCGCCGAGCCGAGGCTGTTGGCCGCGGGAGCCGCGCCCTGCGTGACGTACGGCGCCGCCGGCTTGTACGTCGCGGCGCCGCTCGCCAGTGTCTTCATGCCCGATTCCGCGGTGCTGAGGGCCTGGTCGAAGAGCGCGCCGTAGATTCCCGGTGTGTTCCGGTACAGCGCTGGCGCTGTCGACGCGCGTGTGGGCCCCCCGCGCACCGTGTACCCCGCGACCGACTGGATCACGCTGACGGTGGTCTTGGTGGCGCGCAGCTCCGGCGGCGTGCTCACCTCACCGAGGGCGCACCCCGCCAACGGATGTCCCTGCGAGTCGAGCTGGCCGCCGAGCAGCTTGCCCAGCCAGCCGTCGGTCTGCGCCCGAGCGGGGTCGGCGTACTCCCACACATAGAGGTTCTCGAAGTGCGAGTACGTCGGCTTGTTGTAGCCAACGCCCTGGACGATGGCCACCTCTCCCCTGTCGTACAGGGACTTGACACCCTTCAGCGCCGGGTTCAGCCCGACAGTGCTGTCGATGTGCAGCACGCTGTCGGGTCGGACGCCCACCGTGGGGCGCGCGGCCGCGTACGCGGGATCGGCGTAGGGAACCACGGTGTTGAGCCCGTCATTGCCACCGGCGAGCTGCAGCACCACCAGCACGCGGTTGTTGTGGATGCCGTCGATGCCGGCGGCGAACACACCCTTGGCGAGGATCGGAGGCACGATCACACCACTGGCGGCACTGACGAGGCCGGCGGCGAGAAAGTCGCGGCGGGTGACACTCATCGGGACAACCTCACTTCAGTTGGAATTCCGGGCCAGCCAGCAGCGCGAACCAGCGGTCGGCGTCGGTGTGTGCGGCGTGGACTGCGGCCGCCGTGTCGTTGCCGAGCACGTTGTCGAGGTGGGTGCGGATTGCTGACGCGGGGTCGGGGAGTCCGCTCACCTTCGTTGTCGCTGCCGTCGCAAAATTGATGCGTGCGAGCAGCGTGGACGAGCTCACCCAGCCGGAGTTGGCGGGCCACCCGGCCACGTTGGGCGGGTCGTAGAGGACCTGGTCCATCCCCGCGGCAGCCTTGGCTGCAACGACGCTGAGCTGCGGGCGGTTGAGCGCACGCATCGTAGCCACCATGTAGTCCGTGGGGGAGCGCATCAGCGAGCGGTAGTTGGTGGGCGAGGTGAACGCACTGCTGCGGAAGATGGCGCGCATCAGCGTGCGCAAGTCGTACTTGGAGTCACGGAACTGGGTGGCGACAGCGTTGACGTCGGCCTCAGAGGGGCTGGGGGTGGCAAAGTAGGTCATCGCGCGCCGCGTCACGAAGGGCGCGCACGACGGCTGCGCCAGCACGACGTCGATGACATCGTCGGCGCCGAGGTTGCCGGTGTGGCCCAGGAACGTCTTGGCAGTTGAGTCGTGCACGCGCGCCACCACGGTGCCGCGGAATGCCGCGCCCGACTGGACGAGGGTGTTGACCTGAGTGACGAACGCCTGCGCGGTGGCCTTGCTGTACTTGGGAGCGGCGATCCGGTTCCCGCTGGAGTCGAAGAGCTGGATGCGCAGCCCGCTGAGCGCTCGCGCAGCCTCGCGCACATCGGCCTCGGTGTAGTTGCCCGCACCGAGGGTGAAGAGCTCCATCAACTCGCGCGCGTAGTTCTCATTGGGGGATGCAGCCGTGCTGGCATCGAGGTTGAGGTAGCGCATCATCAGCGGGTCGCGAGTGACCCTCGAGAGCAGGCTGCGCAGGTCGGTCAGCCCGGCCTCCCGGTAGAGCACGTTCTGCTGGTGCACGAACGGCAAGCGCCGCGAGTTGCGGAAGTCGCTGGTGAGCACCCCGTGCCAGAAGAGCGCCATACGCTCAGGGAACTGCGCCGATGTCGTCGCCATGTGCGTGTACCACGCAGTCGTTAGGGCGGTGTGGTTGGTGACGTCCTTCGGAACCGGCAGCGCCACCGCCTGCTGGTGAACAACCGCGTCGACGAGGTCGTCGTAC
The DNA here is from genome assembly GCA_030948445.1 of Candidatus Dormiibacterota bacterium. The sequence continues at coordinate 1,323 of JALZAG010000231.1, read as the reverse complement.
GACATGGCGGCCGCCGCCTCGAGCTCGGCCTCGCTGTAGCCGAAGCCGGCACGGCGGAGCAGATGGGCGGCCATGGCGCGCTTGTCGGCGAGCGGGCTCGGCCATCCGCCAGCGCTCACGGCCACGACCGAGCCGGAGTTGATCTCGTTGAACCCGTAGGCCAGCGCCGCGGCGCCGAGCACGCTCCCGGCGGCGGTGCCGATGGCCTGCCGGCGGCTGAGGCGGATGTCGCGAACCTTCATCTCGACGCCCAGTCTGCAAGCGCTTCCTTAGAGGACGTGGAAAGGGCGGCCGGCCCTGGTCACTTCTCAGCAACCTCTCCACCTCGCAGTTCGGGGGCGAGTGGGTGGCCGCCTATGCTGGACCGGTGAGCCCGCTTCCCAGCCGATTCGACTACGACGAACCGGCCCGGGCTCTGGTGGTCGAGTGGGACGACCGCGCGGTCCACCGCATCCCGTTCGACGTCCTTCGCCGAGCCTGCCCCTGTGCCGCCTGCCACGGCGAGATGGGCAGCGCCGGCCGGTTCATGGTTCGGCCCAGCCTGGAACCGGGCGAGGACGAACTCGCCGACATCTCCCTGGTGGGTTCGTACGGACTGAACGTGGTGTGGGCTGACGGTCACAACACCGGCATCTACACCTTCGAACGGCTGCGCGAGCTCGGCGAGCGGGTGGCTGCCCAACCGTAGAACGACGGCGGTACAGTGATCGTCATGTCCATCACCACCGCGCAGGTCGTCCTGACCGAACAGGAGGGCAGCGTGCTCACCCTCACCCTCAACAGGCCCGAGGTTCTCAACGGCGTCAATGACGATGTCCTCGATGCCGTCGCCGCCGGCTGCCGGCATGCCGCCTCCGACAACAGCATTCGGGTGGTGGTGATCACCGGCGCCGGTCGTGGCTTCTGCTCCGGACAGGACCTGCGCGCGGGCCTCGAGTCCGGCGACGTCGACATCCGCGGCCGCCTGCGCAACCACTACGTGCCGATGATCAAGGCGATGCGCGAGCTGGAGAAGCCGGTGATCGCCTCTGTCAACGGGGTGGCTGCAGGAGCCGGGATGTCACTCGCGCTAGCTGCCGATTTCCGCATCGCCAGCGAATCCGCCAGGTTCATCCAGGCATTCGTGCGCATCGGGCTCGTTCCCGACGCCGGCAGCAGCTACTTCCTGCCGCGCTTGGTGGGCACCGCGAAGGCGCTGGAGCTGGCGATGCTCGGCGAGACGGTCGACTCAGCGGAGGCCCTCCGCCTCGGGCTGGTCAACCGGGTGGTGCCCGACGCGGACCTCAGTCGGGCCACGGCGGAGCTTGCCGCGCGCCTGGGCCG
>JALZAG010000044.1 GCA_030948445.1 Candidatus Dormiibacterota bacterium | reverse complement strand
GTGGGCGGGGCAGGATTCGAACCTGCGACCCTGGGGTTATGAGCCCCGTGCTCTAACCGGCTGAGCTACCCGCCCGGGGTGCGACAGCCTACCCCGTCGACCCGGCACCCGGCGTCCCCGCGCTACGGTGTCGGGGTGAGCACCGCCCCCACCGGCCCGACGCGCCGGCCCGACAAGAACCTCTACTTCCTGCTGATCGCGCTGGCGGCGCGCAGCCGTGCCGACTGCCTCGGCCGGCGAGTGGGCGCCGTGATCGCCCGCGAGGGCAGGGTGGTGAGCACCGGCTACAACGGCACCCCCTTCGGCATGCCCAACTGCAGCGAGGGTGGCTGCCACCGCTGCTCCCAGCGCGACACCAACACAGCGCTCCGCGGTGGGGCGTACGACGTCTGCATCTGCGTGCACGCGGAGCAGAACGCCATCCTCACAGCAGCGCGGTTCGGGCAGCAGACGCTGGGCGCGGCGCTCACGTCAACCACGCAGCCGTGCTTCGGGTGCCTCAAGGAGATGCTCCAGGCGGGCATCGCCGACGTTCGCTACCTACACCCCTGGGATCCGACGGAGGCCTACGGCGACCCGGCGCTGGCGGGGCAGTACGCCGCGCTGCGCGCGCGTTTCACCACGTTCGAACAGGTCGGCAACCCCACCATGGACACGCCCGAGCTGTTCGCGAGCCTGCTGCCCCCCGCCTGAGCGGCGGCTCAGCCGGCGGGGTCGAGGAGTTGCTCGCGGTCGTGCGCCTGGCTCTCCGCGATCGCCGCGACGCGCTCCAGGGTGTCGATCTCCTCGAGCGGTTTGTCGTGCCGCCACACCGCGATGCGTGGGAAGCGCAACGCATACCCCGACCGGTGGCGGGTCGAGCGCTGCACAGCGTCGAAGGCCACCTCGAGCACGATCTGCGGCCGAACAGTGCGGTAGTGACCACGGTCCTCGACGGTGATGTCGAGCAGCAGAGCCGTCATCTCAGTGATCTCGGCATCGGTGAGGCCCGTGTATGCCTTGCCAACGGTGACGAGCTCGCCGTCCGAGGCGCGCACAGCGAACGTGACATCGCTGAGTAGGCCGCGGCGCTTCCCGTGACCCCACTCCGCGCCCACCACCACGACGTCGAGGGTGTCGAGCGGTCGCTTCAGCTTCAGCCAAGCGAGCCCTCGCCGGCCCGGCGTGTACGCGGAGTCCGGATCCTTCAGCATGAGCCCCTCGTTGCGACGCGCACGCGCGGCGGCGAACCGCTCGTCCACCGCCGTTGCGCCCACCGCCGGCTCCAGGTGGGCCAGCGCGAACCCGTCGCCGAGCGCCAGCGCCTCGAGCCGGCGGCGACGCTCGCGCAGCGGCGTGTCGAGCAGCGGGTCACCGCCGTGGAGGAGCACATCCCACGCGACGTAGATCACCGGGACCGCCGCGCGTGCTGCCGCCGATGGGTTGCGCCGGCCCAGGCGCGACTGCAGGTCGTGGAAGGGCAGCACTCTCCCCTCACGGAAGGCGAGCACCTCACCGTCGAGGATCACATCCGCGGTGTGCGCCGCCGCCTCGGCCACCTCGGGAAACTGGTCGGTGACGTCGTTGAGGTCGCGGCTGTAGAGGGCCACGCGCTCCCCGCTGTGGTGGAGTTGACAACGGATACCGTCGTACTTGTCCTCAACCCACACCTCGTCGCCCATGCGACGCACCGCCTCCTCGGCGTCTGCCACTGGCGAGGCCAGCATGAAGCGCAGGGGCGCGAAGTAGCGCGGCCGGTTCACGCTCTCCCCCCGCGCGACCAGGCACGCCACCTCACCGAGGTCCCCAAGGAGCATGACCGCCCGGGCAACGTCCGCGGCGGGCCGCTCGAAGGCGACGCCGATCGCTTCTTCGACGAGACCCTCACGCAGGCCGATGCGCATGTCGCCAGTGACCAGCTTCACGGCGTATCGCCCCTCGTCGGGCGAGCAGCGGCGCAGGAGATCGGCCAGCGCCGCCGCACGGTCTCCCGGGCTACCGGCGGTGGCGATCGCGGAGAAGGCCTGGTCGACCTCGAGAAGGTCGATACCTCCGTCGGGTCCCGACGGCCTCGAGCGCAGCACGTCGGCGGTGGCGTCACCGGCGTCACCGTGGCGACGGTACGCCGCCGTCAGCGTGGCATCGTCCACGGTAGCCACCTCCCGGAGCGCCTTGGTCAGTGCCGCCCCGCCCACGTTGAGGGTGCGCGCGTCGCCAGGGCGGAAGACGCGCCCGGCGAAGTAGCGCGCCGCTAGGAGCAGGCGAGGCGGATCCAATCCCGTGAGGTGGTCGGCGAGCAACCGGACCTTCGCGCGCTTCGAGCTCGTCGCCGCGATGGCGTCACCCGCGATTGCAAGAGCGGCGAGCGTGGGCTCCGGTGGCATGCGTCCATCATCGCCCAGGCGGCTGCGCCTGTTCCTTGGCCCGCGCACCGGTGGCGTATAACAGGCCGGGTGATCATGAGCTCGCGGCGCCACGAACGGCTGACGGAGTCCGATGGCTGAACCATCGCCGACGGACCGCTTCAGTGAGGTCAACCTGATCGCCGACCCGTTGTACGGCTACATCGAGATCATCAAGGGCACCGCGACCCAGCCTGGGGAGCGCGCCCTTCTCGACACGCCGTGGTTGCAGCGGCTGCGGCGGATTCACCAGCTGCAGTCGGCGTGGTGGGTGTTCCCCTCGGCTGAGCACTCGCGATTTGTCCATCTGCTCGGCGCCATGCACCTGGCCAGCCTCTTCGCCCGGCGCGTCGACGAGTCACTGCGCGCGGCGTTCCCCGACGCCCCCTCCCCCGCCTGCGTCGAGGAGACGCTGCGCCTTGCCGGGCTGCTCCACGACGTCGGCCACGGACCCTTCGGCCACTTCTTCGACCAGGAGGTGCTGGTGCGCTGGGGCATCGACCACGAGGTGATCGGACGCTCGCTGGTGGAGAACGAGCTGGCCGACATCATCGCCGCGCAACGGGCGGCGCCGTCGGGGTCATTCGAGCCCGGGGAGCACGTCGACCCGCGCTGGGTGGCGTGGGTGATGGCCGACGCCGGCATCGAGGGTTACGAGCCCCCCGGCTGGCTGCGCGCGTGCAAGCCGATCCTCTGCGGCCCGGCCACGGTCGACAACCTCGACTACGTGCGCCGCGACGCATACATGTGCGGCATTCCGCTCGGACCCGTGGACGTGCAACGACTCATCCACTACTCGTTCGTCGCGGACGACACGATGGTGTTGCACATGCACGCCTCGGGTGCGCTGCAGATGTTCCTGGCGTCGCGTCTCTACATGTACACGCAGGTGTACCACCACAGGACCGGGCGCCGGTTCGATCTCTCGATGCACGAGATCTTTGCCGACACCATCGATCAGCTGCTCCCGGGCAACCCCCTTCACAATCGCGACGAGTACCTGCAGCTCACCGACTGGGCGGTGCTCGAGGCGGCGCAGCGCTGGACTCGCACGCCGGCGAACAGCGAGCAGCGCCGGCTCGGCGACGCCTGGGCCCGGTTGCTGCGGCGTGATCTCCGCTGGCACCTCGCCCACGAGACCATCGCCCACCGTGGCGTCGACATCTCCACGCTGCAGCAGCGCCTCACCGACGCCGTCCCCGAGGTTGCCGCGCGCTCACGGGTCCAGGTCGACGTGGTCTCAGCCAAGATCGCGCCAGAGAATCCCATGGCTGACCATGGATTCGTGGTCATGTACGACCCCATCAGGGGAGCGGTCGAACGTACGCGCACGGCGGAGATGATCGCGCGACTCCCCCAGCACAACCAGCTGGTGCGGGTGTTCACCGACGACGTGGACGCCATCCCCGTGCTCGACGCCGCCATGAGGCAGCTACTGCACTAGCGCGGGAAGAAGACCGGGGCCCGCTCAGGGAGCAGGTTGCGAGTGGGCACGCCCACGCTGCCGTGTCATGGGTGCGGCGAGGCGCCGGTGAGTGCACACTCGCCGGGGGTGTGGCAGACCACGTCCAGCTCGAGTGTTCGGCACATCTGCCGCGTCCGGCACTGCGGTGCGCAGCTCCGCAACGTTCGTCATGGTAGACGAGGAGCGAGTAGCCGGGAGTCGGCGTTGCGACCCAGCCGGTAGGCGCGCGCGGTCAGGGCTGCGACCATGATGCACACCACAGCGGCGACGGCAAAGGTTCCGGTGGCGACAGCGTCGGCGCCTGCAGTGCCCCGCACCGTCGACGTGTACACGGCCCCCGTCACGGCGAGGCCGATGATCACCCCGGCGTTGCGAGCCGTCGAGAGGAAGGCGGCGGCGCCGCCGAGGGCGTCGCGGGGTGCGACGCGGATCGCTGCCGAGGTGTTCGGGGACGAGAAGAAGCCGTTCCCCATGCCCAGCACGAGAAGACCAGTCAGCAGCAGCCACCAGGTGTCGAGGTGGGCAGCGACCGCGGCGATGGCAAAGCCGGCAGCGGCGAGGCCCATGCCCAGGGTGGCGGCGCGCCGGGTGCCCCCGGCGTCACTGAGCCGGCCGCCGCGGCGCGACGTCAGGCCGATGCCAAGGGCGATGGGCACGAAGGCGAGGCCGGCCACGATTGGAGCAGTGCCGTGCGCCTGCTCCAGCCAGAAAGGCAGTACGGCAAAACACGACATCAGGGTGCCCGTGCTGAGCAGGGTCGCCACCGTCGCCGCGGCGAACCGTGGGTGGCGGAGCAGGCGACCGTCGATGACGGGCCGCCGAGCGATCAACTCGATGGGGACGAGCAGGAGCAGGCTGACCCACGCCACGGAGAACCACACCTCGGGACCCGCGCTCCCGACCACGGGGCCGCCGAGGGACGCGATCCCCGCGCCGATGCCGAGCAGGAGCGTCGCGGTGAGGATCGAGCCCGGGACGTCGAAGTGCACCTCACGCCGCTGCTCGCTGCGCGGCACGTAGCGCAGCGCCAGCGCGGCGCCGATCGCGGCCATGGGGACGCCGGCCCAGAAGATCGCCTGCCAACCGCCCACCGCCACCAGGATGCCGCCCAGCGGGGGCGCCGCCAACCCCGCCAAGGCCTGGGTGACCACGAGAACCGCAACCGACCGACCAGTGCGGCTGCGCGGTGCGTACTCGGCGATCAGCGACAGGCTGCCCGCAGTGAGCACGCCACCACCGATGGCCTGCACTGCGCGAGCTGTCAGAAGAATTCCGAATGACGGAGCCAGCGCGGCCGACGCCGACCCCAACGCGAAGACCGCAAACCCAGCGAGGTAGACACGGCGCCGGCCGAGGCGATCGCCGAGGCGGCCAAGCGTGGGGAGGGTGGCAGTGATGGCGACCAGGTACACACTGAGCACCTCCTGGCCAGCGCTCAAGGGCACGGCGAAGTGGCGGACCAGCGGGTCCAGCCCGACGGCGACGATGGTGGCGTCCGCCATGCTGATGAAGGCGCCGACGGCGAGCGCGATCAGCAGCCAGCGCGTGGGCGCGAGACCGGCGGACCCAGCCGGTTCGAGCACTGCGACCGATGGCGGTGGCGCAACCGGGACAGCGACGGGGCGCGCAGTCACCCGCGACGTCGCCATCGGCGCTACGGACGCAGGGGGATGCGCGGCCCGGAGGGCATCACCGGCCCGGCCGTGCTGGCGAAGTTCTCCTGGCTGACACGGCCCGCGATGTGGGTTGCGACCTCGCGGAAGACGCCGCCGACAGTGCTGTCCGGCGCCGCTGCCATCAGCGGCTGTCCGTCGCCCCCGCCGAGCCGGATGCGCGGGTCAAGCGGAATCGCTCCCAGGAAGGGAACGTCGTACTTGGTGGCCAACTCACGACCGCCGCCGCTGCCGAAGATATCGGTCGTCTCACCGCAATGCGAGCAGACGAAGCCGCTCATGTTCTCGACGATCCCCAGCACCGGCACCTTGACCTGCGCGAACATCTCGATGCCGCGACTGACGTCGGCCAGTGACACGTCCTGGGGCGTGGTGACGATCACAGCGCCGGTCATCGGCACGCTCTGCGCAAGGCTCAATTGCACATCGCCGGTGCCCGGGGGGAGGTCGACGACCAAGTAGTCGAGCTCGCCCCACTCCACCTCGTACAGGAACTCGCGCAAACCCTTGGCGAGCATCGGTCCGCGCCAGATGACGGGTTGGCCGGGCTTGAGGATGGTGCCGAAGGACATCACTTTGATGCCATAGGCGCTCAGCGGGCTGATGCGGTTGGACGCGCCCGGCTCGGGCTGTGCGGTGATCCCCATCATGATCGGCACGTTGGGGCCGTACACGTCGGCGTCAAGCAGGCCGACGCGTGCACCGGTGAGACTGAGCGCGATCGCGGTGTTGACGCTGACAGTGGTCTTGCCGACACCGCCTTTGCCCGCGCTGATCGCCAGCACGTTGCGCACCCCCGGGATCTCCTGCCGCCCGGGGAGGCCGCGCGTCGAGGTGACGTTGGCGTCCCACGTGATCTCGATGGACTGCACGCCCGTCACCGTTCCGATCACGGCGGCCTCGAGCGAGCTGCGAATCTGGTCCTTCAGCGGGCATGCCGGGGTGGTGAGCACCACGCGCATGTGGGCGACGCCTGCCTCGATGCGCAGGTCACGGAGCATGCCGAGCTCGAGCATCGGCCGGCGTAGCTCAGGGTCGAGCACGCCGGCAAGCGCCTGCTCGAGCGCGGTCGACGGCGAGGCATCACTCATTCGCGTTCGAGTATGGCAGAGGCCCAAGAACACCCGACCCGCCCCGTCAGCGCAGACGACTTCATGTCGCCGGAGCTGACACCACTCCGGGGGGGTGGCCGAGGGGGAAACGCCGTTCCCCTCTCGCTTCTAGAATTGCCCGTCATGTTGAGCCGCGACGTCGTCCGCGACCTGGAACGGCAGGTGGGAACGCCCCACGTCTACACGCGTCCTGCCGATCTCGCCGCCTACGGGTACGACGCCTACGGCGCATCGGGCATGCGCCGCTTGGCGGAAGGCGTGGTGTTCCCCGCATCGACCGAGGAGGTATCCGGAGTGCTCGCCGTCTGTGCGACGCGTGGTGTCGCGGTGACGCCGCGTGGCGCCGGCACCGGGTACGCGGGCGGCGCATCGGCAGACGGTGGGGTGATCCTCAACCTCTGTCGGATGACCGGGGTGAACGCTCTGGCGGCGGAGGCGCAGCGCATTGCCGTTGAGGCCGGCGTCGTCACCGCTCGCGTCCACGCCAGGGCGGCCGAGGCGGGCCTCTACTATCCGCCCGACCCAGGCTCGTCGTCGACCTCGACGATCGGCGGCAACGTCGCGTGCAACGCAGCCGGCCCTCACACGTTGCGCTACGGCACGACGGTCGACTACGTGGCGGGCCTGACCGTGGTGCTCGCCGATGGCAGGGTGGCCCGCATCGGTGAGGGAGCCGACGCACCTCAGCTGATCCCCTTGCTGTGCGGTTCAGAGGGCACGCTGGCTGTGATCACCGAGGTGATCCTCCGGCTCATCCCCGCGCCTGCCGCTCGTGGCACCCTGGCGGGCACCTTCGACGACATGGAGGCGGCATCCGCGGCGGTGGCCGCGATCACCGCAGCCGGCATCGTCCCCGCGGCTCTCGAGTTCCTGGACCGCGCCGCCCTCGATGCCATCGCGGCGACGGGCGCAGGCGATGTGGCGCCGGGCGCCGGCGCGCTGCTGATCGTTGAGGTCGAAGGAGAAGCGAGCGACGTCAATGCGCATGGTGAGGCCGTACGCGCGGCCTTGGTCCAGGCCGGAGCGCGCACCATCGACCACGCCACCAGCGCGGAGGAGGCGGCGCGACTCTGGAAGCTGCGCAAGTCGGTGAGTGCGGCGGTGGCGAAGGTTCAGATCGGCAAGGTCAACGAGGACGTCGTGGTACCGCGCGACCGCGTCGCCGAACTGATTGCACACAGCCGAGAGATCGGGCTCCGGAACGAGCTCGGCGTGGTGAGCTTCGGTCATCTCGGCGACGGCAACATCCACACCACGTTCCTGATCGACCCGCGCGTCCCCGGCGACCGTCTCAAGGCCGCCGCAGCCACCGAGCAGCTGTTCAACACGGTTCTGTCGATGGGAGGTTCGCTCAGCGGCGAGCATGGAGTGGGAACGGCCAAGCTCGCCTTCGTCGAACGCCAGCTCGGCCCCGCGCAGGTCGCTCTGATGCGGCGGTTGAAGAGTGCCTTCGACCCCGCCGGAACCCTCAACCCTGGCAAGAAGATTCCTGCGCAAACCCTCGCGCCGATCGTCGACGAACCCGAGCGGGAGACTGCCGCGGCGCACTGAGGGCCCTCAGCTAATCCTCGGCAGCGAGAAGGGCGCCGACGAAGTCCGTCTGGCCGACGCGAGCCGCCAGGTCGTGGCCCGACTCGTCCATGTCGAGGGCTGCGTCGTACACGAAAGCGTAGACGTTCTCCATCGTCCAGTCTCCGAAGTCGAGCTCGGCCAGGACCTTACGCAGGCGCTCGTCCCTCCGCCCGACTTCGAGCGTTTCGATCGCAGCTGTGTACAGCGCTGTCAGGATGCGCAGCTCGGCCTCGTACTCCTCGATGAGCTCGGGGTCGGCCTCGTCGGCGCGAAGACGGTTCAGCGTCGACCGGATCGATTCGATCTCGAGCTGGTACTCATCCACGTCCGTCCTTGTGGCGGTTCGAAGCCGCCGCGCCTCAGTACAGCAGGTGGTGCAGCGCGATCGTCGGTGCTACGAGGATGGCGATGATGTTCATCACCTTGATCATCGGGTTGATCGCCGGACCGGCCGTGTCCTTGTACGGGTCGCCGACGGTGTCACCGGTGACCGCCGCGGCGTGGGTGTCGGTTCCCTTGCCGCCATAGTGGCCATCCTCGATGTACTTCTTGGCGTTGTCCCACGCCCCGCCGCCGGTGGTCATCTGGAGCGCCACGAAGAGCCCCACAACGATGGTGCCGAGCAGCATGGCCCCGAGCGCCTGCGGACCGAGGATGAAACCAACCAGCAGTGGTGCGACGACCGGGAGCAGGCCGGGGATGATCATCTCGCGCTGAGCGGCAGCGGTGACCAGCGCCACACAGCGGGCGTACTCCGGCTTACCGGTGCCGTCCATGATCCCCGGGATCTCGCGGAACTGGCGCCGCACCTCCACCACGACCCCGCCGGCCGCACGCCCCACAGCGAGCATGCAGAGCGCCCCGAAGAGGAACGGCATGATGCCGCCAAGGAAGAGGCCGACGATGACCACGCCGTTGTTGAGTGAGAGATCGAAGCTGAAGGGGACGCCGCCGTGGTTGTTCCTGAGCACGTCGGTATAGCTGGCGAACAACACCAGCGCGGCCAGCCCAGCCGAACCGATCGCGTACCCCTTGGTCACCGCCTTGGTGGTGTTGCCGACGGCGTCGAGCGGGTCGGTGACGTTGCGCACCGACTCGGGCAGGTCAGCCATCTCTGCGATGCCGCCCGCGTTGTCGGTGATGGGGCCGTATGAGTCGATCGCAACCACGATTCCGGTCATCGACAGCATCGCCATCGCGGCGATGGCGATGCCGTACAGGCCAGCGAGCGCAGCAGACGCGAGAATGCCGACCCCGATGACCAGCACTGGGATGGCCGTGCCTTCCATGCCGATCGCCAGGCCGGCGATGATGTTGGTGGCGTGGCCGGTCTGCGATGCGCGCGCGATCGTCTTCACAGGCCAGAACTGCGAACCTGTGAAGAACTCGGTGATAGCCACTATCAGCACCGTGATCACGATGCCGATGACGGCGCACCAGAACAGATTGTTGGCGCCCGCGGTGAACGCCGTGTTGTTGAACTCACCGTTGTTGTCGAGCAGCCGCGTGGCCAGGTAGAAGAGTGGGATCGCCACCACCACGGCCGCGATCAATCCCTTGTAGAGAGCCCCCATGATCCAGCCGTTACGCGGGATCTTCACGAACCAGGTCCCGATGATGGAGGCGACGATGCTGATGCCGCCGAGGATCAGCGGATACATGATGAACGCCAGGCTGTGGCCGGTCGTGCCCTTGTAGAGCAGCCCGCCCAGCAGCATGGCGGCGACGGCGGTGACGCCGTATGTCTCGAAGAGGTCCGCCGCCATCCCGGCGCAGTCGCCGACGTTGTCACCAACGTTGTCGGCGATCACCGCCGGGTTGCGCGGGTCATCCTCGGGGATACCGGCTTCCACCTTGCCCACAAGGTCCGCGCCCACATCGGCTGCCTTGGTGTAGATCCCCCCTCCGAGCCGAGCGAAGACAGAGATGAGTGAGGCGCCGAAGGCAAAGCCGACGATGTAGTCGATGTTCTGGAAGAGCCCGTACGCGATCACAACCCCGATGAGTCCGAACGCCACCACCATCAGACCGGTCACCGCCCCGCCCCGGAACGCCATGCGGAGCGCGGGCTGGAGGCCGCCTCGAGCCGCTTCTGCGGTGCGCAGGTTGCTGCGCACCGAGATGTTCATGCCCACGTACCCGGCCGCAGCGCTGAGGGCTGCGCCGAGCAGGAAGAGCACGGCGGTCTGCCACCCCAGGGTGAACAGAAGGAAGACGAAGATGACCGCTCCTATCGCGGCGATGATGGTGTACTGACGGTTGAGGTACGCCCCGGCGCCGTCCTGGATGGCCCTGGCGATCTCTCGCATGCGCTCGTTCCCTTGGGGCTGTCGGAGCACCCAGAAGATCAGGAAGACGGCGTATGCCAGTCCCAGCACACCGGCGCCGGCAATGGGCAGCAGGACATTGATGGTCATGGGGTCCTTCCTAGCAGGCGGCACTGCGCGCGGCGGCCGCGGAAAAGAGTAGCCGCGAGATTGTAGCGGCCGACGACCCGGACGCGATGCTCGACGTGTAGGCTCGGGCCAATGGGAGAGAGCCCCGCCACGGTGGTCATCGCCGTCGGCGATGAGGTGCTCTCCGGCCACACCCAGGACACCAATTCCGCGTTCCTGGCGTCGCGGGCGTTCGCCGCGGGTTTCCCGGTTCGGCGCATCGAGGTGGTCGCCGACCACCTCGAGGACGTCGCCGAGGCCATCCACCGCGCCCTCGCGGACACAGCCGTCACCAGGGTGGCGGTGTGCGGCGGGATCGGCCCGACCCCAGACGACCGGACGTTCGAGGCCGTGGCCGTGGCCCTGGGCCGCGAGTTGGAGGAGAATGCCACCGCGCTCGCCAGCATCACCGCGATGGTCGCGCGCATGCACGCCGCCGGCTGGATCGCCGACAACGTCGTCAGCGAGGGCAACCGGAGGTGCGCGGTGGTCCCCAACGGCGGGCTGGTGCTCCCCAACCGACGGGGAATGGCGCCGCCGATGGCCTACGAGGTTGGGGCGGATCGATGGCTCTTCATCCTGCCGGGAGTGCCGCGCGAGTTCGTCACCATCGTCGAGGAGGAGCTGATCCCCCGGTTCTTCACCGGCGGGACCGCGTCCCTCGTCGTCGAGGTGCGCTACCGGGGGGTGCCCGAGGCCGAGCTGTACACGCCGATGCGCCAGCTGGCCGAGGAGTTCATCGACGTCGCCGCCGGCTCCTACCCTCAGACGGAGGCGCGGCAGGTGATCGTCCGCTTGCGCGGGCTGGACCGCGACCGGGTGGCCGCCGCCGCACAGCGGATGGTCCAGCTCGACGGCCGCGGCGAGCTGCTGGGTCCCGAGCGGGCGGGCAAAGAAAAAGAGGAGAGCGCGGGCTCTCCTCTTCTGGGATCGCGCTAGCGATCTCTGCTCAACTCACCTTTTGAAGGTTGCGGGCCCGTGGTCCCTTGGGGCTGTCGACCACCTCGAAGGTCACCGACTCGCCCTCTTCGAGGGAGTCGAAGTCAACCGTGGTGAGCTCCGTTCGGTGGAAAAAGGCTTCGGAACCATCATCACCGCGAACGAAACCGAAACCGCGGTCGGGGCTGATCATCTTGATACGGCCAGCGGGCACTTGTGGTCCTCCAGGACTCGCGCTGACAACGGAACAACATGACACGCCCGCGCCACCGACCCCGCATGGGGATGCCCCGGGTCAGCACCGGAGACCTGCGATCTGCGCGATCGAGAGCGCGACCCGCAAGCGGTGCGAACCGCTCCACGTCGACGCTCAGTCGAGAATAGCAGGCATGTCACTCTGACTGCCCTGCCACGAAGCGTGCAGGTCGAGCAGTGAATTCGGGAGGTTGGCGTAGTAGGACTCGACGTCGATCGTCGCCGGGTACGGCGAGCGCACAGTCACCTCACGCTGGGGCGCGACGACCGCGTCCCATGCCTGCGCGATCAGTTTGGAAACCCCAGCGTTGTCAACGATTCCCTGTCGTGACAACCACGGTCGGCGATCGCTCGGGGGCGCGCCACGAAGTCGCTCTCCCCAGTCCGTCCACGCAGCCGAATGCACACCGGCGACACCGCACGAGACCAGCCGCTGCAGCACCTCGTCACAGCGGCGTGCGGCGACATGGTCGGGCGCGGTGACGCTGTCAACGACGCCGGAGTCCGCAGAAGAGTCCTCAACGATGTCGCCGGCCGCGATGCCAAGCTCGACGACGAGCGGCGTGCCTGGTCCGGTGAGTGCCAGCGCCAGCGCGACCACGAACACTGCGCGCCCGGGGTCGAGCGGATCGCCTGGCAGCGTCAGACGCTGCGGACGCAGGGCCAGCCCGAGCTCGTCGACGTGCTCGGCCACCTGCTCCAGGCGCACCGCGCGACCCCACACGACGTCGCCCTGACCCAGAGTGACCCGGCACCGTTCATCCTGGGCGTGCACACGCTCGGCCAGGAGAGCCGCCCACCCCGGCATGTCGGCAATGCGAGCGGGCCTGATGGCGCTCGCGGGGTCGTGGCCGAGCTCCCATGCGGCGATCGCCGGGTGGCTCGCGAAACCGCTCAGGAGCGCGTCGAGCCAGCGCACCTGCACCTCCAGCATCAGGGGGTCCGTGTAGATGTCGCGCGGTCCGCCGTCGACGACGCGCGCGTCGGTGACGCAGCGCACCCCGCGCCGGGGGTTGCGTCGATCGACTGCGTACGACGGCAGCAGCACACAGTCGCCGATTGATTCTGCCGACAGCGTCAGCACCAAGCGCACTCCGAGCTCGCGCGCCGCGGTCAGGAGGGTCTCGAGATCGCGCATGCGTCGCGGGTTCGGCGCCCGGTCGCTGGGCATGAAGGCGTCCCAGCTGAGCGGAATGCGCACCGTCTCGATGCGGCGCGCCGCGATCGCGGAGAGGTCACGACGAATCGCGTCGGCCTGGAACTCGTGCCACATGTACGGGCCCACCGCGGCCGGCCAGTAGGTGACGCCCACCTCAAGCTGGCCGGACGAGGGCCGGCTCATCACCACAGCACCACGTCAGTAGACGAAGAGGTCGATGCCTCCGGCGACGGTGAGCACCTGGCCGGTGATGTAGCGCGCCTCCGGTGACACCAGGAAGCAGATGGCGTGGGCGATGTCCTCGGGCTCGCCGGCAGTGCGTAGCGCGGTGCGCAGCACCATTCGGTCGTTCATCTTCGGGCTGCCCGCCTTGAAGGCCTCCGTGCCAATGATCCCCGGCGCAATGACGTTGGCGGTGATGCCGTACCGCGCCCCTTCCAGCGCCATTGATTTACCCAGCCCGATCAGGCCGGCCTTGGTGGTTGAGTACGACGCCTGCCCAAACCCTCCGAGCGTTCCCGCGACCGACGCCATGTAGATGACGCGCCCCCAGTTCTGCTCGCGCATGTACGGCCATGCAGCCTTTGTGCACAGCATCGCGCCGGTCAGGTTGACTCGAAGATCACGCTCCCACAGCTGGTCATCCTGGTTCTCGATCTGTCCGATGTGGTCGAGGGTGCCGGCGTTGTTGACCAGGATGTCGATGGAGCCGAACTCCTTCTTGACCTGCGCGAACACCTCGTTCACCTGGTCGCGGTTGGTGACATCCATCTTCATCGCGACGGATCGGCGGCCCATCTTGCGGATGTCATCGCTGGTCTGCTCGGAGAACACCGAATGCTGTGAGGTGAACAGTTGTGCAAGTGCGGAGTTGGCACCCTCGGCTGCCTGCTGGATGTTGGGGTCGGACTCGATGAGGATGTCTGTGACCACGACATCAGCGCCGGCACGGCCGAGGGCCAGGCAGTCGGCACGACCGAGGCCGCGAGAGCCGCCGGTGACGACGGCAACCTTGCCGGTGAGGTCGAACACTGCCCCGCCCTCCCTGGTGCTCGCGCAACTCGATGACTGCAGCCGATTATGGCCAAGCGCCCCATCGACTGTACCTCGGCGGCAGTGGGGTGACGGATCGACCCGCGCTGGGGTGCTCTCGGCGCACGTTGGTGACCACCATCTCGAGCGCGGCTGATACGACACGGTTTGTTGCGGGTCAGTCAGGATCAGCGGATGAGCGTCACCGTCGACGTCGTCGTTGAGGTGCCCAAGGGCAGCCGCAACAAGTTCGAGTGGGATCCATCCATCGGTGCGATCCGGCTCGATCGCGAGCTCTTCACGGCGACGCGCTACCCGGCCGACTACGGCTTCGTGCTCGACACCGTCGGCGAGGACGGCGACCCGCTCGACGCGCTGGTCCTGGTTGGCGAACCCACGTTTCCCGGGTGCCACATCTTCTGCCGGCCGCTCGGTGTCTTCTGGATGACCGACGAGCATGGTCCGGACGCCAAGCTGCTCATGGTGCCGTGTGCCGACAGCCGGATCGAATGGCGCGAGCTCGACGATGTCCCCGAGCCCCTGCTGCTGGAGATCGCGCACTTCTTCGAGATCTACAAGGAGTTGGAGCCCGGCAAGGTCAGCCAGGTCCGCGGCTGGGACAGCCGCAGCGCCGCTGAGGCGGAGATCACACGCGGCCAACAGCGCCACCGCAACGCCACGTAAGAACTCGTCAACGCAGGCGGGTTCATCCCGCCGGAGCTGACACCGAAGA
>JALZAG010000224.1 GCA_030948445.1 Candidatus Dormiibacterota bacterium | reverse complement strand
ACCGACGCCTCCACCTGGAAGATCTCGTCCTGGTAGTCCGGGGTGCCCTGCGCCTTCCAGTGGGCGATCAACGCATCGAGCTCCCGGTCGCTGACGAACGCGCCCTGGAGGCGCTGCGCCTTGCCCTGGTCGATGGGGAGGTACAGCATGTCGCCGCGGCCGAGCAGCTTCTCGGCACCCATCTCGTCGAGGATGACCCGCGAGTCGGTGCCGCTGGACACCGCGAACGCTACGCGCGAGGGGATGTTGGCCTTGATGAGGCCGGTGATGATGTCGGCCGAGGGCCGCTGCGTGGCAACCACCAGGTGGATGCCCACCGCGCGCGCCAGCTGGGCGATGCGGCAGATGAGGTCCTCGATCTCGCCGGCGGCGACCATCATCAGGTCGGCCAGTTCATCGATGACGATCACGGTGTACGGCAAGGGCGACAACCCGAGGCCGGGAGCACGTTCGTTGAACGCCGCGATGTTGCGCGCGCCGTGCGACGCGAACAGCTTGTACCGCTCCTCCATCTCCTTGACGGCCCAGCGCAACGAGGCAACCGCGGCCTCGGGCTCGACAACCACCGGGACGAGCAGGTGCGGCAGGTCGGCGAAGTTGCTGAGCTCGACTCTCTTGGGATCGATGAGGATGAGCTTCAGCTCAGCAGGCGTCGCCTGGAGCAGGAATCCGCCGAGAACTGCGTTGATGCACACCGACTTGCCGCTGCCGGTGGCGCCGGCGATGAGCAGGTGCGGCATCCGGGTGAGGTCACCGGCGACCGGGTGGCCACTCACATCCGCGCCGAGCGCGACTGCGAGCCGAGCCCGACTGTCCGTGAAGGACGGCGACTGCACGATCTCCTTGAGGGCCACCAGCTGGGCTGCCTTGTTGGGAACCTCGATGCCGATCGCCGACTTGCCGGGGATGAACGGCTGGATGCGAATCGGCGCGGCCAACGCGAGGGACAGGTCGGTCTGGTACCCGACGATCTTGCGTACCGGCACTCCCGCGGCAGGCTGCAGCTCGTACTGGGTGACGGTGGGCCCGACAGACTCTCCGATGATCCGCGTCTCGATCCCAAAGCTGCGCAACGTCGAGACGATCGTCTGCTTGTTGCGCTCCACCTCGGCGTTGAGACGCTCGCGCTTGCCGGCGACTGTGTCGAGGATGTCGGGGGTGGGCAGCACCCACACCTTCTCCCCCTCATCGATCTCAGCGGCGTGGGGAAGCACCACCTCCGGGATAGGTCCGAGCGCCGGCTCCACTGCCCCCTCGAACTCGCGCACGAAGCCCTCGTCGTGGAGCGGCTCGACGTTGTCGAGCTCGAGGGCAGCGATGGTGGCGAAGGCCTCCGGCAGATCCACCGGCGCGGCGGGCGGTGGCACGAAGATCGGTGGTGCGGGCGTTCCCTTGAGATTGACCTCGGCTGAATCTGCGCGCGACCGCCGCTCGCGCTTTGCCGGCGGCTGGGCATCGTCGGTCTCGAGGTGGTCGCGCACCCATGAGACCAGGGGCGCGACGCGCAGGTCGACGGCGAGCACCAGCCCGAGGGATGCCGCAACGATCATCAGCACCGCTGACGCGGGGCCGCCGAGCCTGTCGGCGATGCCAGGGCCGAGCCTGTTGCCGATCCAGCCCGCGCTGCCGGTGGCGGCGAGCCCGAGGAATCCCAGCACCGCCAGCACAGTGACCAGCGAGCCAACCCCCGCCATCAGTCCGCCCCGCCACTCGTGTCCCTGGAGCAGGCGGGCGCCGGTGACCGCGAACCCGGCGGCGACCAGCCAGGCACCCACTCCAAGGACCGTGAAGAATCCGTCGTGCACAGGGCCCGCGACGGACCCGCCGCCCGGGATGAGCAGGAGCACGGCGAGAACCGCGCCAAGCCCCAGCAGCGCGACCCCGCTCAGCTCACGACGCTGGTCCGGACTGAGCATCGGCTGCCGCCGGACGGGTGCGCGCCGTGGGGCACGGCTAGTGCGCGCGGGCGCACGGCGCCGAGTCGCCGGGCGGGATCTGGTGGGGGCGCGTGGTGCCATCTTTGGTGGTGCAGCCTGGGCCTGGACGTGTGGATGTCGTGGCTGCTCTCCGGTTCCTCCCGGAGGCGCGTCGATCGTATCAGCAGGTCCCGGGCCGTGCCGAACCTGCGTTCGCCCCCTCAGACCTCTGTGACGACCGGGAGGATCATCGGCCGGCGTCGCGTCCGCGAATACAGGAATCGGGACAGACCCTCGTGGATCGACGCCTGCCACACGGACCACTCCGCATCGGGGCTCAGTTTCTCGACCAGCCCCAGGGTGTGGGCGCGCGCCTCCTCGAAGAGGTTGTCGGTGGCGCTGTCCTCGATGAAACCGCGTGAGAGCAGGTCGGGCCCTGCGATCACCGCGCCCGTGCTGCGCTCGACGGTCAG
>JALZAG010000222.1 GCA_030948445.1 Candidatus Dormiibacterota bacterium | reverse complement strand
GCGCACCGGCGTCTTCGCTGGCCAGCAGCAGCAGCGCGTCGGTGAGCCGGATCAGCTTGTGGCTGCTGCGCAGGACGGTCTCGATGGAGCGGCGGTACTCAGCCTCAGCGCGCGGCTGCGCGAGAGCCACCTCCGCGACGGTCTGGATGGCGGTGATGGGGCTGCGCAGCTCGTGCGCGGCGTCGGCGGTGAACCGAACCAGCACGTCGAGCAGCGCAGTTCGTTCGCGGTCGGCCTGGAGGATGGCCCGCACCGTGAACTCCGCCAGGCACGCCGTGGTCACCGTGCTGATCAACTGGAAGCGAGCGGTCAGTGTGTCGAGTGAGCCGAGGTCGACGGACACGAACGGCAGCGCAGCCGCCAGTCCGGCGATGAGCGCGGACCGCCGCGCCGGCAGCCGCCACGTCGCCACCAGGATCGACAGCAGCGCGAAGCCCTGTAGGGTGGGGTTGTTCTCGAGGTAGTACTCACCGATCAAGACCAGCCCGAGGACGCCGAGGCAGCCGAGGAAGGTGGCCAGGTGTTCACGCTGGTTGCCCCCGGAGCGGGGATGGGCGAGGAGGGTGAGCCCGCGCTGGCCGAGGCTGGCGCGCATGTTGGGGGAATCGCTGGAAGCGCTCACCTCGCGCCCTCGAACCGGTAGCCGATGCCGCGCACGGTGGTGATGAACCGGTTCTCGTCGACATCGCCGAGCTTGCGACGCAGCCGGCCGACGTACACCTCAACCAGGTTGCCGCCGCTGTCGGCCTCGAAGCCCCACACCTGGGTCTCGATCTGGTCCTTGGTGAGGGTGTGCCCGGCATGACGGATGAGCAGCTCGAGCACGTCGAACTCGCGGCGCGACAGCGCCACCTCGCTGCCGTTGAGGTTCACCCGCCGTGCGGTGGCGTCGACGCGGAGACCTCCGATGTCGGTGGCATCCGACGGGAGCATCGCGGGGCGGCGCGCCAGCGCGCGAATGCGGGCGAGCAGCTCCTGGAACGCGAAGGGCTTGACCAGGTAGTCGTCGGCGCCGGCCTCGAGCCCGTGCACGCGATCCGGCACCGCATCCCGGGCGGTGAGCATGAGGATCGCCGATGGGTACGCTCGACCACGCAGCAGACGGCACAGCTCGAAGCCGTCCATGCCGCGCCCGAGCATGACGTCGAGCACGATGACGTCGAAGTGGCCGGCGGCGGCGGCGAGCACGGCCTCCTCGGCGTCGGTCGACCACTCCGCGAGGATGCCGGTCTCCTCGAGACCGCGACGCACCGCGTCGCCGACGTCGGCGTCATCCTCGACCACCAGCACTCGCACGAATCGTTCTGCGCCCGCTCAGCCGGCGGACGCACCCTCCCTGGCCGTCTCGAGCTGGGTGCGCTCCGCGTTCGTGAGCGCGCGCGAGCGGGCGGCTGTGTAGTCGTATGCGACCAGCACTGACAGGCCGCGCGCACAGATCGCCCCACGCTGCTCGAGCGCGTAGTCGATGGAGAAGGAGCTGGTGCCGATGCGCACCACGCGCGCGAGCACCGAGACCGGCTCGTCGTCGAGCACCAGCGGGCGCACATAGTCGATCTCCAGCCGCGCCAGGATCATCCCGTTGGTGGGGAGATCCGCGCCCTCGCCCGCGATGCTGCGCAGCAGACCGATGCGCGCGTCCTCGAAGAGTGTGGCGAACCGCGCGTGGTTGACGTGACCCATGGCGTCGGTGTCGGAGAAGCGCAGCTGACCGCGGTGCTCGTACATGGGCGGTGGCCGGCTAGGCGCCGGCGGCGGCCGTGTCGGGCAGCAGGGCTTCCACCGCCGCGCCGAGGCCGGTCAGGTTGAAGGGCTTGGTGATCACCTGGTTGGCGCCCGCGTCCCGCGCCGCGTCCAGGTCGGCGCTGTCACTCAGAGCGGTGAAGACGATGATCGGCAGCGTCTCCGCGCCGGGCATGCCGCGGATTCGCCGGCACAGGTTGATCCCATCGATCCCGGGCATCATCACGTCGAGAATCGCGAGGTCAGGTAGGCCGAGGCTGAGCAGCCCGATGGCCTCCTCGCCGCTGCTGGCGGTGACCACCTCGAACTGCTGGACCTGGAGGTAGAGGCCGACGATGTGGACCAGGCGGGCGTCGTCGTCCACCAGGAGCACGCGGGGCCGTCCGGCACGTTGGGGAGCCATCGCCCGATTCTGG
>JALZAG010000172.1 GCA_030948445.1 Candidatus Dormiibacterota bacterium | reverse complement strand
GCGTCACCGCTGAGCGATCACCTCGACGTCGATGGGCTTGAAGGTGCCGTTGTTGGACTGCTCAGCCGAACAGGCAGTCACACCCGCGACGAGGGGGGTTTCCGCACGAAAGACGATGCGAGCACCCGCGCTCGAGAGCGGCGGCTCGACCGAGATCTCACCTGACCCGTGGACGACCACGTTCATGAACACGTTGAACGTCGAGCTGATGTCACGCTCGTCGACACCGAGGGGCGCCAGCCTTCGAGTGAGGTTCTCAAGACAGCTGGGATGGTGGCCCTGGTATCCGTGCAGGATGTTGAACATGTCCGCACTGCACGGTGCCAGCAGGATGTCGTGGAGGCCGGCGGTGTCCTCCACGATGGTCATCAATCGGCGACTGGACCGCGACCAAAGGACGTTGCCCGTGGTGAGGCGCACCGTCCCGTTGTAGTCGATGGTGCGCCCGGAGCTCAGGCCGTCAGTGAGGTCCTGTCGCGGAAAGCAGGTGAGATCAGCCACCTGCTCTCCCTGCGGGTCGACAATTACCAGGAGGTCACCCACGTCCAGCGTGAGGGCCGTCCCATCCTGGGGTGCGATGCGCTCGCGGAGTGATCGTGAGAACAGCGTCACTCGGGATGGCGAACGTGGAGAGGGCAGCGCCAGTGGTCACTGACAGCAAGGCCCGAGTACTGGCCCGCCTCCGACATCACCCCGTAGTCGCGCAGCGCCGGGTTGACGCTGCCCTGGAGGGCCGTGTCGCGGCCGCGGATCAGCGCTCGCAGGCGGTCATAGTCGCCACTCTCGCGCAGGTCGGTGAACTGCTGGTGCGGGTTGAAGATCAGGGCTGGCCACGTGAACCGTCGCGCCCACCGCGAGCTTCCAGAATGCAGGCCGACGACGAAGTACGCCGCGCCGGCGACACTGAAGGAGAAGTGCGGGTCGTCGGGGTCGGAGCTGACGCTCGGGTCCCAGGGGTGGTTGACGCGATCGAGATCGTGCATCCGCTGCAGCTGCCGCCACAGCAACTGGCTGAAACGGGCCTCGCTCGACGCCGTCGGCTCGCTGAAGACGGCGACGAAGGACGTCAGCTCGCCGTGGCGGACGGTGCGGCCGAAGCGTGCCAGGTCCCCATTCAGGGCCCGAGCAGCGGCCACCGTGCCCAGCCGGCTGTAGAGGTGCAGGTCGTAGGCCTTGCGGCGCACGACAGATCGTGCGCCGAGGCAGGGGTGCCCGTCCCCGCCGGCAAAGCCCTCGAAGGCCTCCCTCACCAGCCTCTCCAGCGACGCGGTCGCCGAAGAATCCACCGCCTTAGACGTGTTTGACACGCTGCAAGCGTACTGGGTTGGCCCCGGCCGCGTAAATCGGAACCGCAAGGAATCGTCCACAGGGACGTTTCTATCTGTGGGTCGGCGGTCGCACGGCTGACGAGAGAGCACCTGCCTTTCAGGAAGGGAGACCGAGGCGGGGGGACGCACTCCCTGCGAATTCGCGCCGGCGCCGCCTGACCCACCAGCTCGGTCCGCTGCCGGCCGTGCCGCTTCACGCAGACTCTGCCCATGGCTGACGTCAGGCCCCTGCGCGGGATCCGCTTCAACCCCGATGTGGTGCACCTCGGTGGCGTCCTGGCGCCTCCCTACGATGTGATCGGCAATGAGCAGCGTGAGGAGCTGTACGCCAGAGATCTGCGCAACATCGTGCGGATCGACTTCGGGCAGGAGCTCCCCGAGGACCGACCCGGGGTGGTCGACCGTTACACGCGGGCCACCGAGCACCTCGAGGCCTGGCTGAGCCTCGGTGTGCTGGTGAGGGACCCGCAGCCGGCCTTCTACGTCACCGAGCACCACTTCGCAGCCCCCGATGGCACGCCCCAGGTGCGCCGCGGAATCATCGCCAGGGTCAGGGCCAGCGACTGGGAGCACAGCGACCTGCGCCCCCACGAGCACACCCTGCGCGGGCCCAAGGAGGATCGGCTCGCGCTGATGCGCGCCACCACCGCCCAGACCAGCCCGGTGTTCGCGGTCTGGCAGGGAGGGACCGGGCTCGACACCGCCATCGCCCAGGTGACCGCCGCGCCGGCGGTCGCGGGTGGCCGCACCGACGGCGAACTCGGCTCAGAGAAGCACCTGCTCTGGATCGTGGCCGACCCGGAGCGGGTGGCAACGATCCATGACGCGATGGCCGCGGCCCGGCTGTACATCGCCGACGGCCACCACCGCTACGAGACCGCGGCGGCCTACGCGGCTGAGCGCGCCGCGGCGGGCGACGGACCCGACGCGGACTCGCAGTTCGCCATGGTGTACCTCTGCGACGCCGCCGACCCCGGGACCAGCCTGCTCCCCACGCACCGCCTGCTGCTCCCCCGGCCGCGCGCGGCGTTCAGCCTCGACGACCTCTGGATGCGTCTCGACGATGGCTGGGACGTCACGCCCAGCGAGGATCTCGCAGCGGCCGGAGCGGCGGCTGCCGCGGAGCGTGACCAACGTCATGCCTTCGCGGTGCGTGCCCGCGACGGCGCCGCGGTCCTGTCGCGGCCACGCCAGCCGACGA
>JALZAG010000169.1 GCA_030948445.1 Candidatus Dormiibacterota bacterium | reverse complement strand
TCGAACGGGCGCGACGCGCGCTCCGGCTCATCGTTGCGAGTCGAGAGCGCCTGCATCGCGTTGAAGGAGCCGACCCCGAGCGCACAGACGGACGCCTCGGTGCCGCCTGCGATGACGGTGGTGGCGTCACCGCGGCGGATCCACTCTGCCGCCTCACCGATGGCGTGGGCGGCCGAGGCGCAGGCACTGACCACAGCGAAGTTGGGTCCCTTGGCGCCGTGCTCGATGGCGATGACGCCCGCCGGCATGTCGGCAATCATCGACGGCACCGTGAACGGCGACACCCGGCGCACACCCTGCTGGTGCAGCGTGAGCGTGGCGCGCTCGAGCACCTCGAGGCCGCCGACACCGGATGCGACCAGCACACCGGCGTCCTCGCCGACGGCGGCGACGTCGACGCCCGAGTCGGTCACCGCCTCGCGCGCGGCGACGAGCGCGAGCTGCATGCAGCGGCTACTGCGTCGCGCCTCTTTGACGCCGAGGTGAGCGGCGGCGTCGAAACCCTTGACCTCAGCGGCGATGCGCGTGGGCAGCTCTGACGCGTCGAACTGAGTGATCGGGGCGACGCCGCTGGTACCGGACCGGCACGCGTCCCACATCGAGGCAACATCATGGCCGAGCGGGCTGATCGCGCCGACCCCGGTGATGACGACGCGGGTCCGTCCGTTGCCGTTGCTCGCGCTCATTGCTCTCCCGGTTGTTCAACCGACGCAAGCAGGGGTGCGCCCTGCGAGTGATACCCGCCGTCGACGTGGATCACCTCGCCGCTGATCCCTCGGGCCATGTCGCTGAGCAGGAACACGGCGGTGTCGGCGACCGGGCCGGCGTCGGTTGCATCCCATCCTAGCGGCGCCTGGCCGGACCACGCGTCCTTGAGCGTGCGAAAGCCGGGAATCGACTTTGCGGCAATGGTCTCGAGCGGGCCGGCGCTGATCGTGTTGACCCGCACGTGGCGGGGTCCGAGGTCGCGGGCGAGGTAGCGGCCGATTGCCTCCAGCGCCGCCTTGGCCGGGCCCATCCAATCATACAGCGGCCAGGCCAGCGTGCCATCGAAGGTGAGCGTCACCACCGCGCCCCCTGTTGCTGGCATGAGTGGCACAAACTCGGCCGCCAGCGTCTTCAGCGAGAAGCTGCTTACCTGCATGGCCGTCGCCACCGATGACCACGGCGCCTCCATGAAGTGGCCGCCAAGACAATCCTCAGGCGCGAAGCCGATCGCATGGACGACGCCGTCGAGCGATCCCCAGCGCTCGCGAACCGTCGCAGCGACCCCGCGCACCTGCTCGACGTCGGTGACGTCCATCTCGAGAACTGGGGGCTGCGGGTCGAGACGTTTGGCGCTGCGCTCGGTGAGGCTCATGGCGCGGCCGAACGAGGTGAGCACGACCTCGGCACCCTGCGCGTGGCAAGCGTGTGCGATGGCGAAGGCGATGCTCTTCGGGGTCAACACCCCGGTGACCAGGATGCGCCGGCCGGCGAGGACACCCGACGTGCGTGCGGCCACGTCGTCGCTGTTGCTTGTCACCATCCCTCCCTCAGAGTCCGGCGCTGCTTGGCGGGTTACGCCGCCCGCGTGATCGAAAGCATGCGCTCGTGCCAGGCGGGCGCGCCGGCGAGGATGTCACCGGAACTGAAGACAGCGACCTCGTCGCCTGCCCAATCGCTGACCACGCCGCCAGCCTCCCGCACCAGGAGGCTGCCCGCCGCGATGTCCCACAGCGCCAGGCCGAGCTCGAAGAAGCCGCACCACACCCCGGACGCCACGTAGGCCAGGTCGAGGCTGGCGGCGCCCGGGCGGCGCAAGTCCTCGAAGCGGTCCATCGCAGCGGTCATGACCGGCAGGTAGCGGCGGCGGTTCTCGGGGCGCCGGAATGGAAAGCCGGTGGCAACCACCCCGGCCCCGTGTGACCTGCGGATGTCGAGGCGCCGGCCCGCGGCGTCGAACGCCCCCTCCCCGGCGACGGCCGACCAGTGGCCGCCGGTGATCGGGGCGGTGACCACGCCGATGCGGGGCACCCCCTCCTCCACGAGCGCCACCGAGACCCCCACCTCGGGAAAGCCGCGGAGGAAGTTGGTGGTGCCGTCGAGCGGGTCGATCACCCACATGCGGTCGGTCACCTCCCCACCTCGTTCCTCGGCGAGCACATCGATCGAGGGCTCGGCGTCGTGGAGCACTGCCACCGCGGCGGCCTCGGCAGCGCGATCGACGACGGTGACGTAGTCGCCCGCGCCCTTCAACTGCGCCTCCAGGGGAGCCGCATCGCGCCGCGATGCCCGGATCACGTCGCCCGCCGCCTGGGCAGCGGCGAGCGCCAGCGTCCCCAGTTCGCGTTGCGTTCGCACAGCTTCAGCCTACTGAGTCAGGGCCACACCCCGACTGGCATGTCAGAGGCCTCGTAACAGCGCCTCTCGGACCCGATCAGCCACATTCCTTGACAAGCATATTCTCAGTCAGGTATATATGGCGTGATGAACGCGACGCTCACCGCGCTGGCCGAGCCGAACCGGCTCCAGATCGTCGACCTCCTGCTCTCCGGCCCGCGTCCGGTGGGCGAGATCGTCGACCAGCTGCACCTCCGCCAGCCACAGGTGTCGAAGCACCTGCGCGTGCTCAGTGAGGCTGGGCTTGTCGAGGTTCGCCCGGCGGCCCAGCAGCGCATCTACAGCCTCAAGCCGCAGCCCTTCGTGGAGCTCAACGACTGGCTGGAGCCGTTCCGGCGGCTGACCGAGGAGCGGCTGGATCGATTCGACGAAGTTCTGCAGGAACTGAAGCGGAAGGAAAAGGAGGAGGACCATGGCAGCAACCCGTGATGGACGCCTCGTGTTGACGCTCGCATCCGACGTGGAGGTGGTCAGTTCGCGCGTCTTCGACGCACCCCGCGAGCTCGTCTTCAGGGCGTATAACGACCCCGCGCTGGTCCCACGCTGGTGGGGTCCCCGGGGATACACGACCGTGGTCGAGACGCAGGACACGCGGGTCGGCGGCAGGTGGCGCTATCTCCACCGGCCTCCGAACGGTGAGGAGATCGCCTTCAGCGGTGAGTACCGTGAGATCGTGCCGCCGTCGCGGATCGCTCGCACCTTCAACTTCGAGCTGATCGGCCCCGGTCACGAGGTTCTCGAGACCGTCGAGCTGGAGGAGCTCGCGGGCGGCAGGACGAACATGACCACCTCGATGCTGTTCCTGTCCAAGGAGGACCGCGACGCGATGCTCGAGTCCGGGATGGAGGGTGGCTACTCCGAGAGCCTGGAGCGGCTCGACGAGGTGCTCGAGGAGCTCAAGGCGTCCGCCTGAGCGGCCGCCATCGCCTACAGTCCGCCGTCGTGCAGTTGGCCTCGCTCGGGTACCGAACCGACCTGGCCATCCTGCGCCTCGGCGGCTCTCGCATCGAGGACCGTGGCGACCACCTGGTGGTGACCAGCCCGCACGCGCCGACGTACTGGTGGGGCAACTTCCTGCTCGTCGACCATGTGCCCACCCACGATGACTGCGAGTTCTGGCTGCAGCGGTTTGCGAGCACATTTCCCGGCGCCAAGCACGTGGCAGTGGGTTTCGATGGGACCGCCGGTTCGCTCTTTGAGCTCGCGTGGTTCACCGCGCGTGGCTTCAGTGCGGAGGCGCTGGCTGTGATGACCGCGGGTGCGCTGCACGAGCCGGCGCACATCAACCGCGACGCAGTCTGTCGCGAGCTGAGCACCGACGAGGACTGGGCGGCGAGCGTCGAGCTGCGCGCGCGCTGTACGCCGCTCGAACGTGCCGGCACCTACTCACGCGACTTCGACATTGCCAGAGCGCTCACCAACCGCCGCATCACGCAAGCGGGGCACGGCAGGTGGTTTGGCGCCTTCCTCGACGGCCGGCTCGTCGCCCAGCTCGGCCTGGTCGCAGCCGGTGAGCGGCTCGCGCGCTTTCAGTCGGTCGAGACCGACCCGGATTTCCGCCGCCGCGGCCTCGCCGCCTCGCTCATCCACCACGCCGGTGTGTACGGCACAACCGAGCTCGGCGCGGAAACCCTGGTGATCGTCGCCGATCCAACCTACGTAGCGGTCAGCCTCTACCGTGCGCTCGGCTTCGAGCAGACGGAAAGCCAGTTGCTGGTCGAGCGTGCCCCGGCTCGCTCGCGATGACGAGAGCTCGCCCGGCTACTGCGCCTGCTTGTGCAACTGCAGGATCGGAGCGACCGCCGGCACGGGCGGCAGCGCGAGCAGCGTCAGGTCGACGCCGCCGGCCGCGAGCATGCGGTCGATGGCCTCGGGCTTGACGGGATGCGAGAGGTGATACCCCTGGCCGAGATGGCAGCCGAGGTCGCGGAGGGTGACCAGCTGCTCGGTGGTCTCGATGCCCTCGGCGATCATGGTGAGGCGCAGGGCGCTGCCGATGCCGACGATGGCGCGGGCGAAGTCGCCCTTGTCCTCGGTGTTGTTGAGGTCGTCGACGAATGGCTTGGCGATCTTGAGGATGTCGACAGGCAGGCGTCGCAGGTAGCTCAGCGACGAGTACCCGGTGCCGAAGTCGTCGATGGCGATGCGGATGCCCACCCGCTTGAGGGCCTCGAGCTTGGCAATGCTGGCCGGGGCGTTGGCGTCGTCGAGCACCATGCTCTCGGTCAGCTCGAGTACCAGGGCGGTCGGAGGCAGGCCTGACTCGGCAACCACCTCGAGGACCTCGTCGACGAAGCCGGGCTGCTGCAGTTGTCGCGCGGAGATGTTGACGCTGACCCAGAGAGGCTGCGTGGCCGGGAAGCTTTCACGCCATTGCTTGGTCTCAGCGCACGCTTTGCGGAGCACACGCGTGCCGAGCGCCAGGATGACGCCCGTCTCCTCGGCGGTGCTGATGAAGTCGTCCGGCGCGACCATGCCACGGGTGGGATGACGCCACCGCACCAGCGCCTCGATCGCGGTGAGGCGGCCGTCGGACATGTCGAAGATCGGTTGGTAATGCACGCCGAACTCGTCAGCCGCAATCGCGCGCTCGAGGTCGGCGCGGAGGCGGTGACGGGCGACGATCTCGGCCTCCATACCGGAGATGAAGAGCACGTGGCGGTGCTTGCCGGCGCCCTTGGCGGCGTACATCGCAACGTCCGCGTGGCGCATCAGGCGGCTGGCGCTGTCGGTGGCGTCGTCGGAGATGGCGACGCCGATCGATGCGTGCACGGTGACCGACTGGCCGGCAATCGCGAATGGCTCGACGAGTGAGGCGAAGACGCGATCCGCCACCGCTTCTGCCTCTGCTGGGGAATCAATGTCCTCGATGAGCACGGCGAACTCGTCACCGCCGAGGCGTGCCGCGGTGTCCGGCCGGCGCAGCGCCTTGCGCAATCGGTCGGCGACGCCGATCAACAGCTGGTCGCCGGCTGAGTGGCCGAGCGTGTCGTTGACCGCCTTGAAATCGTCGAGGTCGATGAACAGCACCGCCACCGGCTTGCCGGTGCGACTGCGACGCAGCAGCGCGTGGTCGATACGGTCGCTGAACAACGAGCGGTTGGCGAGGTCGGTGAGCGAGTCGTGGAACGCCTGGTGGGAGAGTTGCTCCTGCAGGTCGGTGAGTCGAGCGATCGACTGCTCCAGGTGTCCGTTCTCCAGCGTCGAGCTGGTCTGGATGGCAAGTGACTGGAAGAGGTGCAGGTCGCGCTGATCGAAGCTGCGCCCGTTGACGTGGCTGCCGACCATCAGGCTGCCGATGAGTCGCGAACGGCCACGCAGCAACGCCACCATGGCGTGGTCGATGTGGCGCCGACTGAGCACGTCGCGCGAGCTCGGCGATGCATTGGTGCGGTCGATGATCACGCCGTCGGAGTCGGCTTCGAGGATGTCGTCGAGGTCGTTGAGCTCGATCGGCACCATCACCTCGGTTCCACTCGGGTCCCCGGCACGCACTGTGGTGCGGTATGCCTTGTCACCCGGCGACGACGGGTAGATGGTGAGCTGGGCGATCTGCGCCTCGAACATCTCGCGCGCGCGCCCGATCAGCCCGACCAGCGCGTTCTCCAGCTCATGTGAGTGGCTGAGCGCCTCATCGGCGCCGCGCAGGAACTC
>JALZAG010000033.1 GCA_030948445.1 Candidatus Dormiibacterota bacterium | reverse complement strand
GTGATCATCAAGGTGTGCGGGGTGCGCACCCCTGAGATCGCCGAGGTGGCAATGGACGCCGGCGCCGACTGGCTCGGCATCGTGCTCGTCCCGGACAGTCCACGGTATGCGGAGGACGCCGCGGCGCGCGCGGTCGTGGACACCGTCCGCGGTCGCGTCGACCTCGTCGGCGTAATGGTCGACGCCACGCCGCAGGAGTGCGAGCTGGCCGCCCAGCGTTACCGGCTCGCCGCCGTGCAACTGCACGGGCAGGTGCCACCGTGGGTTGCCGTGAGCAGTTCGATCCCAGTCATCCGCGCCATCAATGTGCGCGACGCAGCTTCGGTCCTCACGGACCAATGGTGGCCGGACTGCCTGGTGCTCCTGGACGCCGCGCCCTCGGCGGCGACGGGGCTCCCCGGAGGTACCGGCGCTCGCGTCGACGAGGCGGTTGCGGCCGCCGTGGCCCGTCACCGCCCGGTGATCCTCGCCGGAGGGCTGTCCGCAGAGAATGTCTGCGGAGCGATCGCCGCCGTCCATCCCTACGGAGTTGACGCCTCGAGCGGGCTGGAGTCGTCGGTGGGTGTGAAGGACCCCCAACGGGTACGCGCCTTCGTCGAGGCGGCGCGGTCAGCGGCCGGCGCTGACGGCGCGCCGGTGCGTCGATGAGCGAGCGCGGTCGCTTCGGCTCCTACGGCGGCGCCTATGTCCCCGAGACGGTGGTTCCTGCTCTCGCCCAGCTGGAGACAGCGATGGGAGAAGCCCTCGCCGATCGCGGGTTCATGGGCGAGTTGAGCACCCTCCTTCATGACTACGCTGGGCGGCCTACCCCGATGACCCATGCCCCGCGGTTGAGCGAAGCTGCCGGAGGCGCGCAGATCTGGCTGAAGCGCGAGGACTTGCTCCATACCGGCGCGCACAAGATCAACAACGCGCTGGGCCAGGTGCTGCTCGCGCAACGCATGGGGAAGGGCCGCATCATCGCCGAGACCGGCGCGGGTCAGCACGGCGTTGCCACCGCCACCGCATCTGCGCGTGCCAACCTCGCTTGCACGGTGTACATGGGCCGCGAGGACATGCGGCGCCAGTCCCTCAATGTCTACCGCATGCGTCTGCTCGGCGCCACCGTGGTGCCCGTCGACAGCGGCGCGGGGACGCTCAAGGACGCCACCAATGAGGCCATCCGTGACTGGGTGGCCAACGTCCGCGACACCCACTACGTCATCGGCAGCAGCGTCGGTCCGCATCCCTACCCGACGCTGGTGCGCACCCTGCAGAGAGTGATCGGCGACGAGACGCGCGCCGAGTGCATCGCACGGCTGGGTGCCCTGCCGGCTGCAGTGGTGGCCTGCGTCGGTGGCGGCAGCAACGCCATCGGCATGTTCGCCGCATTCCTCGATGACGCGGACGTCGACCTGGTCGGAGTCGAAGCCGCAGGCCGTGGCCTCGACGGTACCGAGCACGCGGCTCCGCTGACCCGCGGCCGCCCCGGCGTGTTGCACGGGTCGAACAGCTACCTGATGCAGGACGCGCACGGCCAGGTGCTCGCCGCGCACTCGATCAGCGCCGGGCTCGACTACCCCGGCGTTGGGCCCGAGCACAGCGCACTCAAGGACAGTGGCCGCGTGCGCTACGTGACCGCCGACGATGAGCAGGCACTTGTGGCGTTCCACCGCCTGTGCCGTCTGGAGGGCATCATCCCGGCGCTGGAGTCGAGCCACGCGCTGCACGCCGCTGAGCAGCTTGCCGCCGACCGCCCGGCGAACGTCACGGTGGTCGTCTGCCTGTCCGGACGCGGGGACAAGGACATCGGGACCGTCCGCGAGCACGACGGAGACGACGACGATGCCACCGGGTGAGCGGCTCACGCAGGCTCTGCGCGCGCCGCAGGCCGGTGGTCTGCCGGCGCTGGTCCCGTATATCACAGCGGGTTTCCCGCACCGCGACGACACCGTCAGCGTGCTTCGCGCCGCCCAGGACGCGGGGTGCAGCGCCGCCGAGATCGGCATCCCGTTCAGTGATCCACTTGCCGATGGTCCCACCGTCCAGCGAGCAGGCTGGCAGGCCCTTCGCAACGGCATGACCACTGTTCTCGCGATCGAGCAGGTCGCCGCCGCCCGCGCCGCTGGCGTGACCATCCCACTGGCCTTCATGACATACGTCAATCCCGTGTTGAGCCACGGGCTGGATCGGTTCTGCGCCGACGCCGCCGGGGCCGGGGTCGACGGCATCATCGCGCCCGACCTTCCCTCGGACGAGGCGGGCGCCCTCCGGGCGGCGGCCGACGGACACGGGGTGGCGCTCATCCCCCTGGTGGCACCGACCACTCCCGCGGTCCGCATCGAGCTGGCCACCCGCGAGGCCAGCGGGTTCGTCTACTGCGTCGGTGTGGTCGGAACCACGGGGGCGCGCGATGTGATCGCTGACGAGGCCTTCGACCTGCTCGACCGCGTCCGGGCCTGTACGCAGCTGCCGCGCGCCATCGGTTTCGGCCTGAGCCGGCATGAACACCTGGTCGCGCTGCGCGGGCGATGCGAGGCCGCGGTGGTGGGCTCGGCCCTGCTCGACGCGATGTTCACCCGCCAGGATGACCCCGCCGCGGCTGCGTCTGCGTTCCTGCGCCGCATGCTCGTCCCCGCGTGAGCCAGCGGCGCGTCCACGGCGCGGTGGCTGTTGACGGCGAGGTGCGTGTCCCCGCAGACAAATCGATCAGCCACCGGGCGCTGATCCTCGGCACCCTGATCCGCGGTCGCAGCTACGTCGGCAACCTGTCTCCTGCGCAGGACGTCGCGGCGACGGTCCGCGTTCTCCAGGAGTGCGGTGGGGCGGTGCGTCCATTCGGGGACGGGCGTGTCTCGCTCGACGGCGCCGGCCCGGGTATCACGCTGCGCAGTCCGCAGGGGGCGCTCGACTGCGCCAACTCGGGTACCACCATGCGACTGATGGCCGGGGTCCTGGCCGCTCACGACGTGGTGGCGACAATGACTGGGGACGCGTCCCTGCAGCGGCGGCCGATGGAGCGTGTGGCGGGGCCGCTCCGCGCCATGGGCGCGGAGGTGGAGACCGACGAGGGGCACGCGCCGATTGTCGTGCGTGGCACCGCCGCCCCCCTGGGTCTTGAGCACCAGCTCGCGGTGGCCAGCGCCCAGGTGAAGTCCGCGATCCTGCTCGCCGGCCTGAACGCGCAGGGCCCGACCATCGTGCGCGAGCCACTGCCCACTCGCGACCACACCGAGCGCCTGCTGCGCGCCTGCGGGGCCGACCTCGTCGCCGACGGCGCTGCGGTGACGCTGCGCCCCTCCCACCTGGAGCCGTTCGGGCTGCGCGTGCCCGGTGACATCAGTGCGGCGGCATTCTTCATGGTGCTCGCCGGGGCGCGCCAAGGGTGGCGCGTGCGCTGTACTGGCATCGGCCTCAATCCAGGCCGGACGGGGCTCCTCGACGTGCTGTCGGCCATGGGTGCGCGCGTTGAGGTCGAGGAGGGAGCAGCGGCGGCGGGGGTTGAACCCCAGGGCGACGTCGTCGTCACCGGCGCGCCTCTGCACGGGGTCACCGTCGAGGCGGCGATGGTGCCGCGCTGCATCGACGAGCTGCCGGTCCTCGCCGTGGCGGCGACGCAGGCGGAGGGGCGAACCGAGTTCCACGGGGCCGGGGACTTGCGCAACAAGGAGAGCGACCGTATCGGCGCGCTGGTGAACGGGCTGCGCGCCCTCGGAGCCGCGGCCGAGGAGACGGCGGATGGGTTGGTCGTCGACGGTCCATCACAGCTTCGCCCGGCGCACCTGGACTCAGCAGGCGACCACCGCCTTGCGATGGCGTGGGCCATCGCCGCAGTCCTCGTCGAACCGGGCGCTGGGGACTGCCTCATCGCGGGCGCCGACTGTGTCGACGTCTCCTACCCGGGGTTCTTCGAGGACCTCGGCGCGCTCACCAGCGGATCGCGCTGAGCACGAAGCCCGCTGCGAGGGTGGTGCCCGTGAGCATGTGCACCTGGACGCAGCCGATCAACAGGCGGGTCCAGCCCATCGCGTCGAGGTCGTTGCGGGCGCGCCCCGCGAGGCGCAACCCGACCAGCGCCGGAACCGCGGCCCCCAGGCACCACAGCGGGAGCCCGTGCGTCGCTAGGGCGACCACCAGCAACACAGCGGGGAGCACGACCAGCAGTCGGAATTCGAGCACCACGGCGTCCACGGAGACCCGCGTCGCCAGCGTGCGCTTGCCCACCGCGGCGTCGTGGCTGCGATCGCGCGCGTTGTTGGCGTGGAGGATGCCGGCGGTGAGCAGCGCCAGGGGTGCGGCCGCCCACCACACCGAGTAGGGCACGCTGGCAGTCTGTGCGGCCGCTGTTCCCCACACGATCCCCAGCCCCATCGGCAGGCCCGAGGCAGCTTCGCCGAGGGGGTGGTAGGCGAGGCGCAGTGGCGGCGCCGTGTATGCCCACCCCACCAGCAGGGCGAGCAGCCCGAGCAGGAGCAGCGCGGGGCGGTGAACGGTGAGCGCGATCGTGACCCCGAGCACGGCGGAGGCCCCGAACAGGGCCGCGGCAATGACCCGCGCCTGTGCCGGGTTGATCCACTGGCGGCGCATCGCCAGCGACGCTCCCGCGCCGGCATAGTCGTCGGCGCCGGTGAGCGCGTCTTCGGCGTCATTGAGCACGTTGGTGGCGGCCTGCAGCAGCGCCGCCAGCACCAGGCAGCCAAGCGCGATCAGGGGTTGGACCGCGTGCCCGGGGACCAGCGCGGCGGTCCCGAGCACTGAGCTCACCGCCGCGACGGTCAGGGAGCGTGGGCGCACGCTCGCCCACAGCACGCTGATCCGGCCCCGCCCAGCGGTTGCGCTCGCGGTCATCAGTCGAACTTCATTCGCAGGGGTGGCTTGCCGAGGGCTTCCACGACCTTCAGCTCGCGCACCTCGACGATGAAGGGGTGCACGGGCAGGTTGTCGACGAACTGCTGGGCGCCGGGCGCGTGAGCGACGAGGCGCCGGAAGAGCTCGAGGCGGGCGGGTTCGTCCCCTCCCGCCCGCTCGGCTGAGCCAGAGCCCTGGATCCAGCGTGACGGGTTCCCAGGGGAGCACATGAACGCGACCCGCGGGTCCTCGGCGATGTCAAGAGCCTTGCGCGATCCGTCGAGCACCGCGAGCAGCAGTCGGATGCGGCCGTCCTCGATCTCCGGTGCGAAGAACACACCGGCGACGTGAGGCCCGGACTCGCTGACCGTGGCCAGCGCGGTGGTGTCATACGCGCGCAGCGCCCAGAGCGCGCGCTCGACCGCGGCGCCGGTCTCGCCTCCCTGCATGCGCTGACAGTATCGAAACGCGGTCAGCGGAGCAGGCGGCTCATCCTGCGATCGGCGAGCACGCGTCCGCCGGTCTGGCAGGTGGGGCAGTACTGGAAGGACCGTGTGGACAGCGAGACCTCGCGGATGGTGTCGCCGCACACCGGGCACGGTTCCCCTGTGCGCCCATGGACGGACAGGTGCTGCTTCTTGTCCGGTTTGAGGTCGGCGATGTCGACACCCCGGGCACGATCGAGCGCCTCGACCATCACAGAGCGAAGCGCAGCGTGGAGGCGAGCGGCTTCCGGCTCGGTGAGCGCTGCGGCCTGGCGAAACGGCGACAGTCGCGCGGCGTGGAGAACCTCGTCGGAGTAGGCATTGCCGACACCGGCGATGAGTGACTGGTCGGCGAGGACGGTCTTGAGCTGTCCGCGCCGCTGACCGAGCAGTTCCCGGAGCCCGGCGGCGTCGAGGCGGTCGTCGAGGACATCGACGCCGAGCCGCGCGATGCCGGGTACGTCGTCCGGGTGGCGGACCACGTACAGCGCCAGCCGATGCTCGGTGCCTTGCTCGGTGATGTCGATCCCGCAGCCCCCCTCGAGCTCGAGCTGCAGCGCGAGCGGTCCGCGCAGCGTGGGCTTGGCCTCGTTGATCCGATCGCGCCATCGAATCCATCCGGCCCGGGCCAGGTGCACGGCGAGATGGAGGCCGTCCGCGGTCATGTCAAGGAACTTGCCGTGCCTTGTCCAGCCCTCGACCGTTCGTCCCACCAGCTCCTGCAGCGGTGGCTCGTAGGTCTTCAGCGCGCCGATCGACCGCAGGCGCGCCGCAGTGATCGTGCGACCACGCATCCGCTCGGAGAGCCCGGCGGACAGCGCGGTCACCTCCGGTAGCTCGGGCATCCCTCAATGGTGGGGTATAGCCCGTCCCGGTCCGGGCGCCGAGATTCGTAGAATTCCACGACCTTGAGGTCGATGACCGGCGCCGCCGCGGCCAGAAGCACCGCGAAGCCGCGGCCGCGGCATGGTGTGCCCTTCAACGGCGAGGACGTGCTCTGCGTGCCGCGCACCACCATCTTCCCCGACGGCGCGTGGCACGGCCTGGTCACCGTCGGCCTCGAGCGCGTGCTGCGCACCATCCGTGCTGCGTCGGAGTACCGGCCGCGGCACATGGTCGAGGACGACCCGTCGATGCAGCAGATCATCCCGTACTGCGTCGTCCACCACCCTCACGACAGCACCTACCTGCTGACCCGGCGGCTGCGACGTTCGAGCGAGACGCGGCTGCACCACCTGTACTCGCTCGGTGTCGGCGGCCACGTCAACCCCGGCGATGGAGCGGGGGGCGACCCCCTGGTCGGCGGCCTGCGGCGGGAGTGGGCCGAAGAGGTGGTGTGCTCCTCGCCCGCGACGGCGAGCCTGGTGGCCATGCTCAACGACGATTCGACGCCAGTGTCCCGCGTGCACCTTGGCCTCGTCTTCCTGGTCGAACCGACTGCCGCGATCACGTCGGTGCGCGAGCTGGAGAAGCTCGAGGGTGAGAGCCTGTCGTTGACAGCGATGCGACGTCACTACCTGAGCATGGAGTCGTGGTCGCAGCTGGTCTTCGACGACCTTGTGGGCGGCGCCGCCAAGCGCGCTGAGCGTTCGCCACTGGTGGTCGAGCTGCCGCCGGCGGTCTGACCGGCGTCCGCGGAGCTTCAGCGAACCGTCGGTATACTCGCGGCATGGCTGTGCGAGTTCGCGTCCCCGGTCCCCTGCGCCGCCTCACCGGAGGTGACGCCGAGGTGAGCGTTGACGGCGCCACGGTGTCGGACGCGCTGGGCGACCTCGAGCACCGCTACCCGGGGTTCCATGACCGGCTCTACGACGGCGAGGGCAAGCTCCGCCAGTTCATCAACATCTACGTCAATGAGTCCGACATCCGCTTCAGCCAGGGGCTCGAGACGCCCGTGGGGGAGCGCGACGAGCTCTCCATCGTCCCCGCCGTCGCCGGCGGCCGCTGAAGCGGCGGCGATGAGCACCGCGGCCGCGGTGGCCGCGCTGGACCGTCCCACGCCGGTTGTTCCCGACGACGCCTTCGACCTCCTACCACAGGCCGCTGTCGTGGCCGTCGCCATGTCCGGTGGCGTCGACTCGTCCGTCGCGGCGGCCCGCTGCGCGCTCCGTGGCGTGCGCACCATCGGCATCACGCTGGCGATGTGGCCGCGCGACAGCGAACGTCAACGCGACCGCGGCTGCTGCTCGGTGGACGCCGTCGAGGACGCGCGGCGCGTGGCCACCGCGATTGGGATCCCCCATTACAGCTGGAATCTCGAGCCCGAGTTCCAACGTGACGTGGTCGCGCCCTTCGGCGACGAGTACGCCGCAGGCCGCACGCCGAACCCGTGCGTGCGCTGCAACCAGGTGGTCAAGTTCGGTGCGCTGCTCGACCGCGCGCGTGAGGCGGGTGCGACCCATGTCGCCACCGGCCATTACGCACGCATCGGTCGGCGCGGTTCACGCGCGTCGCTTCACCGGGCCCTGGCAACGGGCAAGGACCAGGCGTACACCCTGCACCGGCTGAACCAAGCGCAGCTGCACGCTGCGGTGTTTCCGCTCGGTGGCGAGACGTCCAAGGAGCGCGTCCGCCGCCACGCTGCGGAGCTCGGCCTGATCACCGCCACCAAGCCGGATTCGCAGGAGCTGTGCTTCATCGACGGCACCGTCCGAGCCGACCTGGAGCGGCGACTGGCGGGGCGATTCCGTCCGGGAGCAATCATCGACGGCTCCGGGGCCGTGGTCGGAGAGCACCGGGGGGTGCCGTTCTACACCGTGGGTCAGCGATCGGGGCTCGGGTTGATGCCGTCGCGCCCCGACACGGCACCGCTTTTCGTCGTCGCCGTCGATGCTGCTGCCAACACCGTGACCGTTGGACCTCGTGCGGCGCTCGAGTGCGACACCGTGCACCTGCTGGACGGACACTGGATCGACGCGCCGCCGGCCACTGGGGCGCAGCTCTCTGTCCAGCTGCGCGCTCACGCCGCACCAAGCCCGGTCACGGTTGTCCGCCGCGGCGACACCGTCGACCTGAGCTGCGACCCGCCGGTCACCCAGGTTGCGCCGGGCCAGGCGGGAGTCCTCTACGACCGCGACGAGGTGATTGGCGGCGGCACGGTGGCCGCATCGTGACCCTCGCGGTGCCGCTGCCGCCCACCCCAGGGCAGGTCGCAGTCGGAGTCCTCGGCGCCATCGCGGGTGCGCTGATCGCCGCAGTCTCGGCGTTCCTCGCCCACCGCTCACACAACTGGCTGAATCACCTGGGAACCGTTGGTGGCCTCCTCATCCTCGCGGGGATCGTGGGACAGCGCGCCGTCGCCGACGGGACGCGGCTGGGGGCGTGGGACGCCGGCATCTCCGTCCCCGTGATCGGCGTGCGGCTCGACCCGGTCGCAGCCGGGGGGATCATCCTCGCCCTGCTCGGACTCACCCTGACCCTGCTGTTCGAGCGCATCGTCGAGGAGGACGCGCGGCCGCGCCCCTTGATCCACCGGCCGATGGAGGATGACGACGCGGTCTGACGTACCGGGCTGGCGTGCGGCGTGGCGTCTACAATGCCGCCGATGTCCGGCGCCGGCAGCCGCCTCGTGACCGGGGCGCCCTTTCCGCAAGCGTCCGTCCGCGCTGCCGCAGCCCCGCCACCGATGGCTGGGTGAGCACCGCGGTGTTCTACGTACTCGCTGTTCTCATCGTGGTGGCGGCGCTCGGCGCGGTTCTCGCGCCCTCGACGCGCATCGCCCTGCTGGCGGTCATGGCCGGCGATGTGCTGGTTGGGATACTGCTGATTGCTGCCGGTGCGTACCTGCTCGGGATGATCGCACTGGTGCTGCCGACCGCCTGTCTGCTCGCCGTCGCGGCCGCACTGCGCCGCTTCGGCTACGCGCCACTGCTCGGCGACATCCCCGGCCGCGCGACCGGATGGCCCCTCGCGGCAGCTATAGCCGGCGGCATCGGCGTCCTGCTCTTCTGGACCGCTGCCGCCAGGATCGACGACACGACGCACAGCGCAAGTGGCGGCCAGGACCTGCTCACTGTCCTGCACTACCGCACGCCGATCGGGGTCGGAGTGCTCGCTATCCTCGCCATCGTTGCGGTCGGTGGGGCGCTGATGATCGGTCGAGTCGGCGAGGACGAACGCATCCTGGACCGAGCCGCTGAGCAGCGCAGGCTGCGCGAGGAGCGGGCGCGCATGCGGCGCGAGCATCGGGCCGCCGCGCGCGCGATGCGGACCGGGAGTGACGGCGGAGGAGCGCGGTGAGCGTGGGACCTGCGCACTATGCGGCGCTCAGTGCTGTGCTGTTCGGCATCGGCCTCTTCGGTGTCACCGCGCGACGCAACGTCATCGCCGCGCTGGCATCGCTCAGCGTGCTCTTCAGTGCTCCGGTGATCGCCGCCGTGGGCTTCGCGGAGAGCGGGGACGGGTCGATCCCCCGCCTCGGTGATGCCCTTGCGCTGTTCACGCTCGCGGCCCTGTGTGCCGAGCTGCTCGTGGGTGGGGCGGTCGCCGCGCTCCTCTGGCGCCGCGCCGACACCGCTGACCTCGACGAGATGACCGAGTTGGACGGCTGAGATGACCGTCATCCTCAACCTGACCTGGGCGATCGTCCTACTGCCGCTGGTGGGAGTGGTGGCCGGCTTCCTGGCCGAGACCCCGCGCCGCGCGGCCCAGGCCGGCGTGGCATTCACCGGCTTGGCCCTTGCGGTTGCCGTGGTGGTGCTCGGGTTCCGGCTCACGCACTCGATCCCCGGCTACGAGAACACGCAGACGTTCTGGGACCTGCAGGCGACCTCTCCGACCGCGACCAGTGCGCAGGTGCTGGCACCGGAGTTCGGCGTCTTCTGGGGCATCCGCGTGGACCCGTTGAGCGTCGCTTTCATGGCTGCGGTGCTCTTCCTCTCGCTGATCAGCCAGTTGCACGCGTTGGTGTCGATCAGAGGCAGCGAAGGCTTCCGGCGCTTCTTCTGGGTGATGGGTGTCCTGACATTCGGTGTGCTCGCGCTGGTGAGCAGCCCGAACCTCTTCCAGTTCTGGCTGGGCTGGGAGGTGGCCGGGGTCGCCGCCTGGATGCTGGCCGCGCACCATTGGCAGCTGCCGGCCGCAGCGGCGGCGACGAGGACGTTCGTGGTGCTCAGAATCGCCGACCTTGTCCTGCTGCTCGGGTTGGTCATGACCTACGTCAAGTTCGGCACCTCGGTCACCGATAGACCCGCCACCAACGGCCAGCTTGTCAACGACCCGTTCTCGTTCACCCAGCTGACTCCGACGTGGCACATCGGTCACCTCGGGGGCGTGGTCGGGGTGGGCGCCAGGACGCTGGTGGTCCTGGCGGTCCTCTTCGTGGTGGCCGCGGCCATCCGCGCCACGGTGGGACCGCTCCACCTCTGGCTGGGCGGCGCGCTCGGCGCGCCGGCCCCCGGGCTGGCACTGATCGCGGTGTCGGCGCTCGTACCTGCCGGGGTGCTGCTCGCGCGCGTTTATCCACTGCTCCTCGAAGCTCCCCACGTGCTCGCTGCGATGGCCCTGCTCGGATCCGTCGCCGCCGTTGGCGCAGCGGCGCTCGCCTTGGCTCAGCGCGACGTGTTCCGCATCGGCATGTTCGCGGTCAGCAGCCAGGCGGGGCTGATGCTTGCTGCCTTCGGCATGGGCGGCTACAGCCCAGCCCTCTTCATGCTGGTCACCGGCGTCTTCCTAGCGGTGCTGTACTTCCTCGCCGCCGGCAACCTCACCCGGGGCTTCCGCAGTCGCGAGCTCGCCGAATGCACAGGTGGCAGGCGGCGGATGCCGCGCACCACCCTCGCGATCGGAGGCTGGGCGCTTGGGATCAGCGGGCTGACCCTGAACAGCTACAGCGTGTTGTCGGCGACATTCCGCGACGCGTTCCCCAACGGCGGCCACGTCAATGCGGTCGCCCAGGTGGTTGTTGCCGCCGCGGTGCTCGCCACCC
>JALZAG010000148.1 GCA_030948445.1 Candidatus Dormiibacterota bacterium | reverse complement strand
GTCTACAACCAGGTGTTCCGCGGCATGCTGCACGACGGCCTGCTCGACCACATCAAGCTGGTGCGTCACAACCACCCCGACGTCGACATCCTGCTCATCGAACCGAGGCCCGACGACGAGAAGATGTTCTTCCACGAGCTGATGTCGTACAGCGCCCGCCTGATGGTGCTGCAGCACGGCTACGAGTCGGTGAGCAACGGGCTCTACGACACCTGGGGGTATCTGCGCCGCATCCTCCCCAAGCACGGTATCCACATCTCGCGACGAAACATCGAGCGCAAGCCCGTGTCCGTGCCTGTCGGCAGTTACCGCACGCCCAACCTGCTGCAGAGGCTGATGCGCCAGACCGTCTTCGCACGGCGGCCCTTCCTGTCCCTGGTCGATGACGAGGAGGAGGCGGTATGAGCGAGAACCACCCCGGCAACCAGGAGGTCGAGAAGAGCGGCGGAGCACCAGTCGAGGAGGGGCCTGAGACGACGCCGGAGCAGGCCCTGGAGGGAAATGAGGACAGCACCGAACAGCGCTCCGACACCGACCAGGCCGGGCACGAGCCCGGCGAGCACGGAACCGCTTAGCTCTCGCCGCCGCCGACTGCGCGACGCATCACCTCGGCGAGGTCGACGTTGCGCTTGGTGCCCGCCACCGCCGGCTTGACGCGGTGAGCCAGGACCGCCGGAGCAACCCGCTCCACGTCCTCCGCGGTCGCGCGATCGCGATCCTCGTACGCGGCGAGAGCCTGGGCACTCTTGCGGGTGACGATGTCGGCGCGGTGGCCGTCGACCTCGAGCTCGATGCCGAGAGCTGCAATGCCCACCAGGACGTCGCGCTCGATCTCGACGTCAGGAAGGCTGCGGATCGCCCGGGCGATGCGCTGGGCTTCGGCGCTCTCCTGGGCCTCGAACCGATGGGCAAAGGCCTCTGGATCCTCCTCGAACTGCTCGCGGCGCTCCACGATCTCCACGCGCTGGTTGACGTCGCGGATCCCGGTGACGTCGACGCAGAGCCCGAAGCGGTCGAGCAGCTGGGGACGAAGGTCGCCCTCCTCTGGGTTCATGGTGCCGACCAGGATGAACCGCGCCGGATGCGACACCGACACGCCCTCACGCTCGACGGTGTTCAACCCCATCGCGGCGGCGTCGAGAAGCACGTCAACGATGTGGTCGTCGAGCAGGTTGACCTCGTCCACGTACAGGATGTTGCGGTTGGCTTCGGCAAGGACGCCGGGCTCGAAACGCTTCTCCCCCGTCTTGATGGCCGCCTCGATGTCGATACTGCCGACAACCCGGTCCTCGCTGGCGTTGATCGGCAGCTCGACCACGCGCATCTGGCGCGGCTGCCGGGGCAGCTCTTCGCCGGCGGCGCTGCGCGCGCTGCAGTCAGTGCACTGTTGCTCGCCAGGATCGGGAGGGCAGCCGAACAGGCAGCCAACCACGACGTCCTGCTCGGGGAGCAGGCGGGCGAGCGCGCGAACGGCCGTCGACTTCGCCGTGCCCTTCTCGCCGCGGATGAGCACCCCGCCGATGGCCGGGTTGATGGCATTGAGCACGAGTGCCTGGCGCATCGACTCCTGCCCGACGATGGCGGTGAAGGGGAACACGGATCGACCGACCTGCATGGGTCCATTGTCGCCGGTCGGCAGTTTCCTCGGGATCACGCAGCGGGCACCTTCGGAACGCGACCGAGGTTCAGCGACCGCGCAGGCTGCGCTCCACACCGGCAAGAATCGCACCCTGGCTCAGGTCGTACAGCCCGAGGTACTCGCCCCCCGACCGCTCGGCAAGGTCGAGGCAGGCGTTGAACCCGTAGCCGCCGCTGAAGAGCTGGGAGCGGGTAGGTCGCGCGGGAGCTCCGACCGCCGGCAGCGGCTTGGAGGTGATGTGGTCGCGCGCCGAGTCGATCACCAGCATGCGAACGCGCTCGGCGCCGATCTGGGCGGCGAGGCGCTGCGCTTCCAGGAGCGGCTCCTCGCCGAAGAGGGAGATGTTGCCGCGGCCGTCGCTGATGAGAACCAGCAGCGGGTACACGGACGCGTCCCTGAGCCGTTCGGTCCGCACCACCTTCAGTCCGGCGACGAGCCCGTGGGTCAGCGGGGTGGTGCCGCCGACGGCAAGGCGCTGGAGTCGCTCCTCGGCGAGGTCGACGCTCGAGGTGGGCTGGAGGACCACCCGCGCACTGCGTCCGGAGAAAACCACCAGTGAGACCTTGTCGCGACGGACGTAGGCATCGCGGAGCAGGGAGAGTACGGCTCCCTTGGTTGCCTGCATGCGCTGTTCGGCGTCCATCGACGCGCTGGCATCGACGACGAAGACGATCAGGGTGCCGGTTCGGCGGCGGCGCACCTTCTGACGCAGGTCCTGGCGCTCCAGGTGAAGCAGCGGACCGTCGACAACGCCCGCCGCCGCCGCCTCGTCGCGCCGGCGCAGCTGGTGTGGAGCGGCGGCCCGCACCGTGGCGTCGAAGGCGACGTCCGAGGTGTGCTCGGTCTGCACGGCGCGCACGTATCGCCCGCGGCGGTCGGGACTTCGTGACTGACTGCGCTTCCCGCTCGCCTTGCGGCTGCGTCGATCCCGCGGCAGGCTGATCTTGCGCACCGGGAAGAGTTCGCCCGCGAACAGCTGGGCTGGGCCGGACGCCGTCGACTCGGTGCCGCGCGCCTGGTCACCGTGAGATGCACCCTCACCCTGGTCCGCCGTGGTCGTCGACTCCTGGGGTGCTTCAGAGTCCGCGCTCTCATCGTTCGCGTCTGATTCCCCGGCGGGGGCCTCGGTGTCGCGGCGCATCTCCTCCATTCGTTCACGTGCGGCTTCCACCGGAGAGGGTGAACTGCTGCTGTCCGACGACGGCTGATCCCGGCGACGATGGGCCAGCGCGAGCTCGGCGGCGGTGACCACGTCGGCTGCGGTCACCTCCATTCCCTCGATGCCCGCGGTCGGGTCGGTCGACCCGGCGTCGACGAGCGTCTCGGCCTCGCGCCAGGCGCAGAGGGTCTGTGCGGTTCGACTGATGACGATGTCGGCACGGTGGCCCACCGCGGCAGCCTCGACGCAGATGAGCGCGATGAACTGCCGCATCGCCAGCGAGATGCGTACCAAGGGAAGCAATTCCGTAGCCCGCGCGATGACCACACGCAGCCGATCCTGCTCCTGGTCCTCATCGGCGGACGTGTCGGCCGCGGCGCGC
This sequence comes from Candidatus Dormiibacterota bacterium, assembly GCA_030948445.1. The sequence continues at coordinate 2,613 of JALZAG010000148.1, read as the reverse complement.
TTGTCACGCTGCATCACTCTCACGCGGTCGTCGAGAGCGCGCAGCCCACCCACATCGACGCACAGGCCGAAGCGGTCGAGGAGTTGAGGCCGCAACTCCCCCTCCTCCGGGTTCATGGTGCCCACCAGCATCAGCCGGGCGGGGTGGGACAGCGACACGCCCTCGCGCTCCACGGTGTTGATGCCCATCGCCGCGGCGTCAAGGAGGACGTCGACAAGATGGTCATCCAGGAGATTGACCTCGTCGACGTAGAGCAGGTTACGGTTGGCAGCGGCGAGCAGTCCCGGTTCGAAACGGCGCTGGCCGCGTTTGATCGCGGCCTCGACGTCGATGCTGCCGACCACCCGGTCCTCACTTGCATTGACGGGAAGCTCGACCACGCGCATCGGCGACGACACGCTGTGCAGGGTCTCGCCGGCATGCGCCCTGGCCACACACTCCTCACACCACAGCGCCGGGGCGCCGGGGTCGCATTGGAACCGGCAGCCCGACACCACGGCGACGTCAGGCAACAGCACCGCGAGCCCGCGCACCGCGGTCGACTTCGCGGTGCCCTTCTCGCCGCGGATGAGAACGCCGCCGATGGTGGGGTTGACCGCGTTGAGCAGCAGCGCCTGCTTCATGGTGGCCTGCCCGACCAGCGAGGTGAAGGGGAGGACGCCCGCGCGTTCAGTCATTGCGCCCATTCTCGCAGGGCACCGCGTCCCGCCCGACCGCTGGCTGGCGCCTCAGCAGCTCGGTTCGAGTCGATAGTCGAAGGCGTCACCCGGCGTCACCAGCAAGAGGTCGCCTCCGCTCAACAATCGCACATGCCAGTCGCCCGACTGGCCCAGGTCACGCCCCGATGGTGAGGTGACATGGGCGCGTTTCTGCACCTGCACATAGGTGCTGCCCAGATAACCAATCGCCGCGGGGGCGTCGTTAGGGTATTGGACTGTAATGGCACAAACGCCGGGGGCGGTCGTCTGGAATGCAAGCGCAGACGTGTCCGGGTGCGCGGCCACCCACTGTGGCGTGGACGTGGTGTCGCCGCAGGCTGCCACAAGGACAACGGTCAGTGCGGCGACGCAGGCGCAGCGCACCGAGTGCGCATGGCGCGCCATCCTCACAGCTACAGGTCGGCGCCGATCGACAGTCCCTGGCCGGCTGTCAAGGTGGCCATGGCGCGACAGGCAGGGTGCTCGACCTCGATGGACACCGGAAGCCCCGCAGCAAGCGCTTCGCGCTGTTCGGCACCGAGCTGGAAGACCAGATGGAAGGCGCCGGACCCTGCGTCTCCCGGGTCCGACCGCGCCACAGCCCGGCTCCCCCCCACCTCGAGCGACACCGTCTGCTCCACACCGGCAAGCTCAGCGAGGCGGTCGGCCAGCGCGACCGGATCGGCAACGTCCACGTACATGGTGGCCGCCAGCTCGTGCTCATCACCGAGCAACTCGGCGAACGCCGCCGTCTCGCCGGCCACCCGCTCACCGTCGGCGTCGCGCTCTGTGCGCAGCGACTCCTCCAGTGCCGCGCGGACTGTCTGCGGTGTTTCGAACACGATCACGAGGTCTGTCCCGAGCGACACCCTTCGCTCTGAGGCCGCCGCCGCCAGCCGAGCAAGGTCAGCCCGCCGCTCCGACTCATATGCGGGGCCGGTGCGCACCGCGTCAGCCGGCATCCGCTCCACGCTCAGAGCTCCAAGGCCGCGGCACGGCGGAGGACGCCGAGATGGACCGACTCGGCATCCACCAGCGAGTCGAACCAGCCTGCCGCCTCAGTGAGTCCGGCTGCGCGTGCGCCTTCGGCGAGCTCGGTGTACCGGTCCACCGATCGGACCTCGGACTCGATCACGGCGGCGAGGTCCCCGGCGGCGTCTCCACCGCCCGCCAGCGGATCGCCGGCCTCCTCGAGGAACTCGAGATGGCCGAAGGCCTGGCTGGTCTCGCCATCGGCGATCGAGCGGAGCACCGCCGCAATGTCGGCGCGACCCTCGACGTCGGCCCGGCGCGCGTAGAAGAGGCAGCGGACGACGCTCTCCGCCTCGCGGGCGAAGGCCTCACGAAGCTGTGTGGTGATGTCGTTCTTCTTGGCCGGCACGGCGAAACCTCTGGTGGCCGGGTGGGCAGTCGGATCGCGAGCGTACCCGCTGGGCAGGCAGGACGGCGAATCCCGACTGTTTTTGTAATCTTTCGCCTGTGCCGATCGTCCAGTTCGACCGCAGCGCCCTCAAGGTGGGTCAGGTGCTCCTGATCGGCGGACTGCTGATCGCGTGGATCGTGGGGATGGCTCGCCCCGCCGCCGCCGTGGCACTGCCCGTCTTCGCGCTGGTGTTGCTCGGGGGAGCTCTGTCCCCAGCCACCAGCCTGCCCCGTTGGTTGTATCTCCGGGTTCTCAAGCCGCGCGGCCTGGTGCGGCCCCGCGTTCGCGCCGAGGACCCCGCCCCGCACCGATTTGCGCAACTTGTCGGTGGCACCTTCCTGGTGGCTGCGAGCGTCGCGGCCGTTCTCGGCCACCTCACCGTGGCCTGGACGCTCGGCTGGATCGTGATCGCGCTCGCCTTCCTCAACTTCGCCTTCGACATCTGCGTCGGCTGCATCGTCTACGCGCAGCTGGTGAGGGTCGGGCTGTTCC
>JALZAG010000122.1 GCA_030948445.1 Candidatus Dormiibacterota bacterium | reverse complement strand
GGAGCGGTGCCGCCTCCCACCACACCGGTTGGGATGACGTCACCAGCGGACGGGTGGTCACATCGACACCTCGGGCGGGTCGTATCCGAGGGCGCGGAGCGCGCGCACCAACTTTGGCGTTGTGTCGACCCTGGCGCCGGCGCTGACCAACAACGCGACAACTCGATCGGCGAGCCCCTGGCTCGCGGGGGCGAACTCCACCTCAACCTCGCCAAAGCTCGACACGGACCGACCGCGGTCGAGGACGGTCACGCGGTCGTGGACGACCTCGACGCTCTGCTGGCCGTCGACAACGTCGACGTGGTGGCGCATGGCGTCCAGCTCCGCGACCGGATGCAGCGCGTCTGCGTCCACCCAGCGTTTCACGCGCAGCCGGATGTCCGCAGGGATGGTGTCGGCATCGCCGCTCGTCTCGACCTCCTCGCGGACGACGGCGTCGCCGTCACGGCGCGACCGCCCCTTGTACGTCCACACGCCGTTGCGGTGGCGCATCCCGACCCCGGCGTGGGCCAACGCGAGGTCGTTGGTGTCCCAATACACGGCGCGCAGTCTCTCGTCGCCACGGTCGGTCACAACGACGCCGTCGAGCTCGGCGAGCCCGGGCAGCACGTAGTCCTGGGCAACGGCAGCCTTGACCTCGCGCTCCTGCGTGCCGTCGCCGGCTGCGCTCTCACCCATCAGGCGCGATCGCCGGTGTACTCCGCGAAGCCCGGCCAGGCACCCACCATGCGGGTGAGCAGGGACTCGGGGACGGGCAGGTACGTTCCTGTCGCCTCAGCGACGACGGTGCCGTCCTGCAGGGACATGCGCGATGCGGCCTGCATCACCCGCCGCGTGAACCGCGTCGTCCAGCCCTCCACGAGGAGCGCGGCACCCAGTGGGGCAACCTCACGAAACCGCGTCTCCATCCGACCGGTCACCACCCAGCGCCGATGCAGCACCGAGCACCGTCCCATCACATCGTCGAGGACGGCCGCGACCAGGCCACCATGCACGACGCCAGGAAAGCCGGCGTGGTCGTCGCCGGGCACCCAGGTGGTGACCACTCGATCCCCGGCAAGGTGATACTGGAGGTGCAGACCGCTCGCATTGCGCAGGCCGTGCACGAAGTTGCGCTGGTACTCGCTGTGGTCGTTGAGCCACTCCTGGTCCAGCACCGCATCGCCGTCGTGAGTGCTCATCCTCGCCAGCGTACCGAGCCGGTGGCGGGCACCGTCAGCCGATCCGCTGAGCGCCGCCCATGTAGGGCTGAAGCACGGGGGGGACAAGCACGCTGCCGTCGGCCTGCTGGAACGTCTCGAGCACGGCGTCCAGCGTCCGCGGCACCGCCAGCCCACTGCCGTTGAGGGTGTGCACGAACTGGGGGCGCTCTCCGCCCGCGGCGCGATAGCGGATGGAGGCGCGGCGTGCCTGGAAGTCGCCGAAGACGCTGCACGACGACACCTCGAGCCACCGCTGCATGCCGGGTGCCCACGCCTCGACGTCGTACTTCTTCCACTGCGCGAAACCCATGTCGCCGCTGCACATCAGCAGCACCCTGTAGGCGATGCCCAGGCGCTGCAGCAGCGCTTCGGCGTGCCCAGTCAGCAACTCCAGATCTTCGAGTGACCGCTCAGGGGTGGTGAAGCGGACCATCTCCACCTTGTCGAACTGGTGAAGGCGGATGTACCCGCGCGTGTCCTTGCCCGCGGCGCCGGCCTCGCGGCGCCAGCACGGTGTGTAGGCGACGTGGGCGATCGGCAACGCGGTGCCATCGAGGATCTCGTCAGCGTAGAGGTTGGTGACGGGGACCTCGGCGGTAGGGATCAGAAAGAGGTCGTCGTCGGTCTTGTACGCGTCGTCCTCGAACTTGGGGAGCTGCGCGGCACCCACCATGGCGCTGCGCCGCACCAGGTACGGCGGCGCCACCTCGCTGTACCCGTGCTCGGTGGTGGCCACGTCCAGGAAGAAGGTGATCAGCGCGCGCTGCAGGCGCGCGCCGTCGCCGCGCAGGACCGCGAACCGCGAGCCACTCAGCTTGGTGGCGCGCTCGAAGTCGAAGATGCCCAGCGCCTCGCCGATCTCATAGTGGGTGCGTGGCTCGAAGTCGAAGTGCGCCGGCTCTCCCCACGTTCGCACCACCACGTTGTCTGAATCGTTCCCGCCCGGGGGCACCGACTCGTGCGGAGGGTTGGGAACGTGGAGGAGCAGCTGCTCGACCTGGCCGTCGAGGACGGCGAGCTCGGTCTCTCCTGACTGGATGCGCTGCTTGACCTCGCCCAGCGTGGCGCGCTGCTCCTCGCTGGGGGCGCCGCGGATCTCCGCCGAGGCGCGCTTCTGTTCGGCTCGCAGTGTCTCGACCTCGGTGCGCAACCGTCGCGCGTTGCTGTCGAGCTCGAGGATCTCGTCGATCGGTGCACCTTCACCCTTGAGGCGCGCGCCCTCTCGGATGGAGTCGGGGTCATCGCGAATGCGCTGCAGCGGGATCACGCCTCAGGTCTCCTCGGCGCGACGTGACGGCGAGAGGTGGGAGTCCTCGTCATGCACCTCCTCGCGGTGGCGTGGGCGCATCGTCGGGAACAGGAGCACGTCGCGGATGGTCGCGGAGTCGGTGAGCAGCATCACCAGGCGATCGACGCCGATGCCCAGCCCGCCCGCCGGGGGCATGCCCACCTCGATCGCCTCGAGGAAATCCTCGTCGAGGTAGAAGGCCTGGTCGTCGCCCGCCGCGCGCAAGCGCGCCTGGTCCTCGAAGCGAGCCCGCTGGTCGATGGGGTCGTTGAGCTCGCTGAAGGCGTTGGCCACCTCGCGACCAGCGATCACCAACTCGAAGCGTTCGACGAACCTGCTGTCGTCCCGGTGCTTGCGTGCCAGGGGCGACACCTCGGCGGGGTAGTCGAGAACAAAGGTCGGATCCCACAGTGTCGACTCGACACGCTGCTCGTACAGCTCAGACAGCGCTCCGCCCGGACCCGCGCCGGGAGGCAGCTGGACACCAAGCCCGCGGGCCCGCTCTGGCAGCTCGTCCCAGGTTTCCAGCGGGTTGAATCCGACAGCTTCGGCGACCAGGTCCACCATCCGCGCCGCGCGGAACGGGGGGGTGAGCACCAGCTCACGGCCGCCGAAGCTGCGTCGCAGCGGGTCATCGCATGGGAACGATCCACCCTCCGCGCCAGC
>JALZAG010000018.1 GCA_030948445.1 Candidatus Dormiibacterota bacterium | reverse complement strand
GCCCAGGGCCATCTCCAGGCCTGGCACACGCCCGGCAAGCATCTTCGCTTCGCCCGCTCGGCCTGCCTTGATTTCGCCCGCTCGCTTGGTCGGGTCGACCTGGTCGGGACGCCGTACAACCGCGAGGTCGTGGCGACACCCTCCAACCGCGTCGGCGAGAACGCCGCGCGCTAACCCCGGTCAGCGTCGCCGGGAGAAGAGACCTCCGATCGAACCGCCGACCAGCGCAAGCATGTCGCCGGTGATCAGGTTGCCCATGCTCATGGGTCCGAGGTCGACCAGTGTGTGGGTGCCGCTTGCCAGCGAACTGTGCACGATCTGGGCTTCCTGGGCGAACTGGAAGACCGCTCCGACGATGATGAAGCCGATGCCCACCACCACTCCCTGGTAGAGGCCGAAACGCCCGGCGAGGCGAGCCGCAAGGTAGCCACCGAAGAAGACGGCGAGGAAGGTGGAAACGCCAACGACGCCACCGTCGACCGTCTTGAACCCGGCGGTGCCGAAGGCGGCGTTGGCAATCCCGAGCGCGACATTGCTGAGCACGAACAGCAGGATCTCGCCGGCGACCAGCCCGACCAGGCACCAGCCCCACGAAACCTGTCCAGGCTCCGCCTGCAGCGCCGCTGCAGTCGGTCGCGGCTGGGGAGCGCGTGGCCGGGCAGCCGGCGCGCGGGAGGAACGGCGCTGCTTGGCCTTGGACACGCCGCGAGTATAGGAGGGAGGTCAGCCAGGGCCGCCGCGTCGCGGCGCGAGTCGCGCCGAGGAGTGGGTGAGCGTGGACGGATTTGTGAGGGGCGAGAACCCTGTCTCGCCCCTGTAAGAGCACAGGGGCCCCCAGATGCGGCGCAGCCGCACGGCGCGGAGTCGCGCCGAAGAGTGGGGTGAGCAGGGTCGAATTCACTTCGACCCTGTGAGGGGCGAGAACCTGTCTCGCCCTGTAAGAGCACAGGGGCCCCCAGACGCGGCGCAGCCACGTCTGGGGCGCAGCCGCGTCAGGGGGTGTTGGCTCCCTCCGGCGCCTGGTTGGTGTGGCAGGCGTAGAACTTCTTGATCTCGTTGAGGTTCAGGGTCGAACCGAGGGGGTCGAACCAGTCCCACGACTCGACGTCGAACTTCTCCTTCTGGGCCGAGTAGGGCACCGCGATAAACTTCGCGTAGGGCACCGCCCCGCCGGCGTCCGGCGGCAAAGACAAGTACCAGCTCTGCAGTGTGCGCAGATCAGCGTCGCACCCGGTCGGACAGTTGTAGCTGACCACGATATACCCGTGTTCGAGGTTGTGCACCCAGTACTCCGGAGTCAGCTTGGTGCTGCCGGCGACGTACACGCCCGGTTTGAGCGGCGCCTCGCCCGAGCCGAGGCTGTAATGGCAACCGCTGGTCGGCGGGTTGTGCGTGTAGGTGATCTGGGTGCCCTGGGCGACGTGGTTGTGAGGCATCTCGTCGATCGCTTGGCCGATCGGTGTGGTGTTGGTGTTCGGCGGCGACGGCGAGTACGCGGTCTGACCGGTGTTGTCACAGGTGCTGTTGCCGACGAAGTGCACGGTGATGCCGACGGGCTGGTCACTGCCACACGCGGCCAGAAGTGCTAGGGCGACGAGCAAGATGAGAGGCAGTCGGCGCACCGGGGCACTGTAGCAGGGGTCAAATGGAGCGCCGCGGCGCGCCGATCGCCGTGTACGGTGGCGCAGTGCGGCTAATTGGACTGACCGGCGGCATCGCGACGGGCAAGTCGACGGTGGCTGCGTTGCTGGGCGCCCGGGGTGCTGCGGTGATCGACGCCGACGTGCTCGCACGCGAGGTGCTGGTCCCCGGTACGCCCGGCTTCGCCGAGGTGGTGGAGACCTTCGGTGACGGCGTCCTCGGTGAGAGCGGCGCCGTCGACCGCGCCGCCCTGGGGTCGATGGTCTTCGCGGACCCGCAGCTGCGCGCTGCGCTCGAGCGCATCACCCACCCCAGGATCAACGCGCTCATGCAGGAGCGCATCCTCGAAGCGCTGAAGACGGACGTCCCCCTGGTGGTGGCGGACATCCCCCTGCTGTTCGAACGCCGCCGCGAGGATGCCTTCGAAGGGACCCTGCTGGTGTATGCGCCAGCCGCGATCCAGCTGCAGCGTATCCGCGAGCGCGACGGCCTGGACGACATCGAGGCGCTACGCCGGCTGGTGGCCCAGCTGCCCATCGAGGAGAAGCGCGCCCGCGCCACCTGGGTGATTGACAACAGCGGAAGTCGCGACGCCACCGGGACCCACCTCGAGGAGTGGTGGCGCGAAGTGGTGACCGCCGGCCCCTAGGCGCCGCGCACGGTCATCCCGTCCAGCAGCATCGCCAGCAGCTGCTGCTCATCCTGCGCATATGCCTCTTGGTCGTCGCGAGGCAACGAACCGATGACGTAGCCGGTGAGCACCATCTCGGCAACGCCAAGCACGACGTAGGTCCCCAGCCTGGCATCCAGGTCAGGGCGAACCTCACCGTTCTCGCGACCCTCCGCGATGATCCGCTCGATAGGGTCGAAGGCCACCAGGACCGCGGCGATGTCGTGCGACTCCAGAAACTCGTACGAGCGGGTGATCTCGTTGATCATGACCGTCATCAGGTCGGTCTCCTGGCGATATGTCTCCACCCAGAAGTGCACGAGCCGTCCCATTCGCTCACGGAAGGACAGTGGCATGCGTGCTACGTCCTCGAGGTAGGCAACGTACTGTGCCCAACGCTCCGCGAAGATCGCGGTGAGGATCTCCTCCTTGTTGCGGAAGTGGTGGTACACGAGTCCATAGGCGATCCCCGCCCGCTCGGCGATGTCCGCCACGCGCGTGCCGTGAACTCCGCGCCGGGCGAAGACCTCGGTGGCAGCTTCGATGATCCGCTCACGGGTGCGTGCGCTGCGACGCGTCGGTCGTGCGGCTGGGCGTGCGCTCACCCGGTCACCCTGGCTGCGACCAGCGCAGCGAATTCGGTGTCGGTCACACCGACCTCAGCGAGCAGGGCGCGGCTGTCGGCGCCGTAGCCGGGCGCGGCCCCGGTCGGAGCATGCGGCGTGGCGCCCACGCGCAGCGGAAACCACACCGGCGAGCCCGACGCATCCTGGGCGCGGTGGCGCACTTGGGGGTCTTCGAGCAGCTCGTCGATGCGGAGCACGGGCTCACAGCAGGCGTCCTCCTCGCCGAGTCGCTCGCGCCATTGCGCGCGGGTGGAACCCACGAACACGCTCTCCAGGCGCGCCACGGCGTCCTCCGCCGCCTTACCTGTGGCGAAGGCGAGGTCGCGGAGGTCCTCGACGTCGAGCAGCTCGCAGAGCCGTGCCCAGAATTTCGGCTCGAGCGCGCCGACCGCGACCCAACCGTCGGCGCAGCGGTACACGCGGTAGCAGGGGTACCCCCCGTTGAGCATCATGGCCTGCGGACCGGCATCACTGCCCGCCCGAGTGGCGGCGATGTGTGGTGACATCCAGCTGAGCATGCCGTCGAGCATCGACACGTCGCAGTGACTGCCCTTGCCCGTCTGCTCGGCTCGTCGGAGGGCCGCAAGGATGGCGATGACCGCACTCTGCGCACCGCCGCCGATGTCGGCCATCTGCACGCCCGGTATCACAGGTCGACCATCGGTGTCCGCGGTGATCGACAGCACGCCGGCCCGGGCCAGGTAGTCGAGGTCGTGGCCCGCGCGCAGCCGATCTGGCCCATCCTGGCCGAAACCCGAGATGCTGCACACCACCAGGCGCGGGTTGCGGTCATGGAGCACCGCAGTGCCCAACCCCAGCCGATCCATCACCCCGGGCCGGAAGCTTTCCAAGACGACGTGCGAGCGCTCCGCGAGGTCGAGGAACAGGGCGCGCCCGCGCGCCGACTTGAGGTCGAGACGCAGGGAGCGCTTGTTGCGGTTGATTGCGGTGAACATCGCCGCAGTACCGTCATGCAGCGGCGGCATCCAGCGCATGTAGTCCCCGCCCTCGAGGTCCTCGACCTTGACCACGTCGGCGCCGAGGCCGGTGAGGATCATGGTGGCGAACGGACCGGGCAGGAGACGGCTGAGGTCGAGGACTCGCACACCGGTCAGTGGCATCGGGTCGCGAGTGTAGTGAAGCAGCCGCTCCGTCGTTTCCCCCTGTGGTAGATTCGATACTTCACTGGCATGGTGAGCAACGCCGACGTCGTCCAGACGCTGGAGCGGATCGCCGACCTCCTCGAGATCCGCGGCGACAACACGTTCAAGGTGCGCGCCTACAGGCTCGCGGCGTCGCAGGTGGAGAACCTGGGTCGCTCCCTGCAGGACATCGCGGCGAGCGAAGGAGGCCTGCGCAGCGTCGACGGTTTCGGCACCGCTATCGCCGACAAGATGGGGGAATTGATCGCCACCGGGCACTCGTCGTACCTGGAGCGTCTCGAGGCGGAGATCCCACCAACGCTCACCGACATCCTGGCCATCCCCGGCATGGGACCGCGGACGGTGGCGACACTCTGGCGCGATGCGGGGATCACCACCGTTGAGGAGCTCGAGATTGCTGCGCGACACGGATCGCTCGACGGACTCCCCCGCCTCGGCACCCGCAGCGCTGAGAGGATCGTGGCCGCGCTCGAGGCGCGCACCCGGCGCGGGGGACACGCGCCACGCCGCCGGCTACGGGCGGAGGTTGCTCCGTTGGCGGGTTCCCTGCGCGACACTGTCGCCCGCAACCCTGCAGCCGAACGCGTCGAGATCGCCGGCTCCTTCCGGCGCGAGCGCGAGAGCTGCGGCGACATCGATCTGCTCGTTGCCACCCGCGACGCGGCGGCAGTCCTGCTCGCCTTCGCGACGCTCTCGCAGGCGGAGCACGTCCTGGCGCGAGGCGCCACCAAGGCCTCGATCCACGTCGACGGTGGCTTCCAGGTGGACTGCCGCGCCGTACCGCCGGAATCCTTCGGTGCGGCGCTGCAGTACTTCACCGGTTCACAGGCGCACAACGTGCGTCTCCGCGGTCGCGCGCTTCGCATGGGAATGACTCTCAATGAGTACGGACTGTTCCGCAACGATGACGGCGCACGCGTCGCCGGCGAAAGCGAGGACGATGTTTACGTGGCGCTGGGGTTACCCTGGATCCCACCACAGCGCCGCGAGGACCCGACCGAGATCGACACCGTTGCGCTGATCCCGGCCACAACGGAGGCGTGAGCATGGACGAGCTGGTGATCAAGGTCCCCTCGCCATTCAGCGGGGTGGGCGACGTCGGCTTCAGCGCGCGCTATCCCGCGCAGGCCTGGAACGAGCGACTTCGCGACGTGCCCTTCATCATCGAGGGTCCGCCGCGGCCGATGCGGCGCCTCGTCGAGCGTCTCAGCTTGTTCGTCGCCAAGGACTCACTGATCACAGTGACCGGCGACGACGAGGCGTACAGCTGGACTGCGCCAGTGCAGCTGACCGACGAGGTCTGCGTGCTGGCCTTTCGCGACCACAGCCTTGGTGAGCTGGCCGACGACGACGCGCACGCGGGCCGCCAGTACATCTGGAACCTGGTGCGCCCGCTGGCATTCACCTTCCTGCGCGACTGTGTGCGCCTGGGGGGCCTGCGCCTCGCCGACAGCATCGCAGTGGTGCTCGACGTCGGTCACCCCCCGGTGGTGGACCTCGAGCTGCAGCGCACCGCGATCAGCGCGGAGAACGGGACCCTGCTTCTGGCCGCGTGAACTGAGCCCTAGGGCGACGGGCTCGGTGTCGTGGCTGGCGGCAGGGTGTTGAAGATCGACGTTGGGGTCGGCGTTGGCACCGGTGTAGGGGTGGGCACCGGCGTGGCCGTCGGTACCGGTGTTGGTCCTCCCGGGGACACAGAGACCGTGGGGGTGGCCGGTGGACGGGCCGGCGCGGTGGGACAGTTGGCGAGCGCCGGGTTGAACGCCGTCGGGCTCGGGAACGGGTTCACGACCGCCGCCGACGCGCTGGCACTGGCACTGGCACTGGCGCTGGCGCTGGCACTGGCGCTGGCGCTGGCGTGAGCGGTTGGTGTGGCTATGGGGGACGGGGTGGGAGTGACGACATATGGGGTGTACGACGGGCACGGAGCCAGGGTCGGGACGGGCGGTTGGTGCGAGCCGGTGACCACCAGCGAGATGGCCACGGCCACAGCCCCTATGAGGACGGTGGCGACGAAGGTGATCGCCCCCCACTCCCGACGGAAGATGCTCATGCGGTGACCGTCTGCATGGCGTCGCGTAGTGCCGCGCCCAGGGTGGGATCGTCCAGTGCCAGCCGGGCGTTGGTCGCCAGCCAGCCAGCGGGGGTGCCCACGTCGAGAAGCTCGCCGGTGAACTCCACTCCATGCACCGCACCGGCTTCGAGCAGGGCGGCGATCCCGTCGGTGAGCTGGATCTCTCCGCCGGCGCCCGGCTGGGTGCCGCGCAGCGCCTCGAAGATGTCCGGTGTCAGCACGTACCGGCCCATGATCGCGAGATCGCTCGGTGCGTCCGCGGCCTTGGGCTTCTCCACCACCGCACTGACCTTGTGCACGCGTCCGTCGGACTCCGAGATGGCGGCGCATCCGTAGCGGGAGATCTGGTCACGGGGCACGCGCTTCAGCGCGAGGATCGGTGTGTGGTGCCGGCGGTACGCGTCGACCAGCTGGCTGAGAACGGGCTCGGCGCCGTGCGACAGGTCGTCGGGAAGCAGGCACATGAACGGCCGGTCGTCAACGGCCTCGGCAGCGCAGAGCACTGCGTGGC
>JALZAG010000104.1 GCA_030948445.1 Candidatus Dormiibacterota bacterium | reverse complement strand
CGGACAACCTGCGCAGGCTGGCCCGGGGCCTGGAGCCTCGTGTCAGCCTGCCGCGCCGTGGACGCTGACGGTGGTCGTCGCCGTTCTGTGACCGCTCGCAGGGGGTGGCCACCAGATGGGCCGCGTATCATCTGAGCATGCGCCGGCCTCGCCCGCATCGACTCACCGGCTCGGTTCGGCGGCTGCTCGCCGCAGCGGTCCTGGCCGGGCTGGCAACGGCGTTCGCGGTGACAGCTCTGGCGCGGCCGGCCTCTGCCGCCGGCCTCAACCTCAACCTGGGCCTGGGCGCCGTCAACCTCAACCTCCCCGACCTGCCATCGTTGCTGCCAACCCCCACCCCATCTGCGACGGCGTCGAACTCAGCCCCCGCACTTCCTGGCGGCACCACCCTGCCGCCGATCTGCCCGGTGGGCTGTGCGCCCCCCACTTCCAACCCCGCTGTCACCGGCAACACCGCCAACGCCACCCCACGGGGCGGCGCTCGTCCCGGGTCGTCGACGGCACCCACCCGGTCGGCGGCTGCTGCGGGGGGACCGTTCGACTCCTCGTCGGGTCCCGGCTCGTCGGCGACGAGCACGGTGACGGTGCCGCCATCCGTCGGTCTGGCCGTGTCCGCGCCGCCACCGGTCGAGCAGCTCACCCCGCTGGCGGGCATCTCGTTCGGCAAGGCGCCGTACCTCTGGCCGCTCTTCATCCTGCTCGACCTGATTGCAGTCGGTGCGGTTGTGTTCCTGGTCCGGAGGACGTGGTCCCCGACGTCGGGCGTCGACTGACCGCGTCGCCGAACCACACGGCGTGATCACCCCCCTGCGCCGATCATTCGCGGCCAAGCTGATCGTTGGCGGATGCGTGCTCGCGCTCATCGTGGTCGGCGGCGTCGCCAGCTACCTGATCTTCAGCCGCGCTCAGCAGACTCGGGCAGCGGCGCAGAGCAACGCCGACAACCGCGTGGGGGTGATGTCCGAGGTCCTCAACCGGTTCACCGGCGTGCAATCGCTCAGCGCCGCTGCCGGCCTTGCGGATCAACCCGCCCTGCGCAGCGCCCTGGCATCGCCCTCGCCAGCCGCGACGGTGCCGGCGATCTTCGCCGCCACCACGGCGGTCGATCTCGACGGCGAGGTGTTGCTGATCACCGATGCCAACGGGACACTCGTCTACAACCGGAACTCGCCAACCCTGGGTTCCGGCCTGGGCATCACCGCCGCCCCGCAGGCGGTGGAGACCGCACTGAGCGATGGGCAATGTGCGCGTGGAGGTCAGACCCCAATACCGGGGGGATGTGGCATAGAGCTGGTCAGCGACCAGATACCGGCGTATGTCGTCGCCCTCCCTGTCGTGGAGAGCGGTCGCGCTGTCGGCGTGGTGGCGTACGTGGCGCCTCTCTCGTACCAGCTCACTCGCTTCCAGGCCCTGTTCAACTTTCCCACGGCGTTCATCCCCGCAGCCCACTCCGACCGCGAGCTCCGCCCCGCGCTGGGCGCGAGCGCGAGCACGGACCCCGGCCTGCGCGCCACGCTGAGCGAGCCCGGGACCAGCCATCGGGCCATCTACGACGCGCCGATCAGCGGCGGCGCGCTCGCGGCCGTGGCGGGCAGCTTCGTTCCCGTCTACGGTTCGGCCGGCAGCCTCACCGGGTACATCGGGGTCGAGGTCCCGCTCTCGCAGTTCGTCGGCGACGAGCGCACCGACATCCTGGTTGTTGCGCTGATCTCGATCTTCCTGGTGCTGGTGGTCGCGGTCGCCGTCATCCTGTTCGTCGAGCGCTTCGTCAAGCGACCGATCGCGCGGCTCGAGGGTGGCGTTGCGCGCATCGCCGGCGGCGACTACGGCACTGACATCCCGGTTCGCTCGCAGGACGAGCTGGGCAGGCTCGCGACCAACGTCAACAGGATGCGAGACGCGATCGCCGGCTATGTGCGCCAGATCGAGGACGCCCGCAAGCGGCTCGACCACGCCCTCGAGCAGGTCAGCGGTGTTTCTCGCGCCCTGACCACCACGACAGCGGGTGTGCCTACGTTGCAGCAGGCGGTGGTGCGCACCGCGGCGTCGATCGGCGGCGCACCGAGGTCGGCGGTGCTGGCGATGCGTGAGGACGACGATTCACTGGTGGCTGTCGCCACCGAGGGGGAGCCGCCGCCGCTGTCGGACTGGGCCGGCCTCGATGGTGTGCTCACCGGTCAGACGCTGCGCCTCGAGAACCCTGACCACGGCTCGTTGGTGGCGGTGCCGATGTTCTACCAGGACCGCGTCGTCGGCACGCTTGTCACCGTCACGCCCTCGGCGGGGGGCATGCCCGTCGGCGACTCCGACGTCGACGTGCTCGCGGTGCTAGCGAACAACGCCGCCATCGCCATGGAGAACGCGCGACTGTTCGAGCAGGAGCGTGACACAGTCCGCCGGCTGCTCGAGCTGGACTCGCTGAAGACCGACTTCCTCGGCACCGTGCAGCACGAGCTGCGCACCCCGCTGACCGCGATCCTCGGGCTGGCCGACCTGCTCGAGATGTGCTGGGACATGTGGGAGGAAGGCCCCAAGCTGGACGCGGTGCGCGACATCCAGGTGGCGGCCAAGAACCTCTACGACATCGTCGAGACGATCATCGATTACTCGGTGATGGAGGACGAGAGGCTGGGGCTCAAACCGACCGCGGTGCCACTGCGGGAGACCATCGAGAACACCATGGCAGTGGTGGGCGAACGCTACCGCGGTGGCCTGCCGGTGCCCGTCGACGTTCTCGGTGAGCCAGACGTCACGGTGTTTGCCGACGCCGAGCGTCTTGGACAGGTGTTGCGTGCCGTCCTCGACAACGCGGTGAAGTTCAGCGACGGCCGCGGGCGGGTCACGGTGAGCTTCGCCCCGGTGAAGGGGAAACCCGAAGTGCGCATCGAGGTCGCCGACGAGGGAATCGGCATCCCCGCCGCCGACATCGGCCGTGTCTTCGATCGCTTCTATCAGGTGGACAACACCGCCACCCGCAAGTACGGCGGCACCGGCATGGGGCTCGCTCTGGTGCGACGGATGGTGGACGCACACGGCGCACGGGTGGAGGTCGAGAGCACGGTGGGCGCGGGGACTCGCGTCATCCTGACCTGGCCGGCCTCGCCGGACGCCGCCTCGGGAGAGGCGCGGTCGGTGGCCGACGAGGAAAAGCCGCCCCCGCGTCGCAAGCGCTCTGCACGGGCTCGCGTGCCGGTACAATGAGAGCGGTCGCGCTAGATGGGGCGTTAGCGGTGCCCTGTACCCGCAATCCGCTATAGCGGGGTCGAATTCCCCACCGAGGGGGCGTGGCGTTGGGTCTGCTCCGAGCGCTTTGGCGCTGACGATCGGGTCCTACGCAGCCCGGGTCTGTGAACCCCGTCAGGTCCGGAAGGAAGCAGCGGTAAACGGTCCCCCGGGGGTGCCGTGGCAAACCTGGTCCGAGCTGAACGATCGGGTGAGCGCCGGCGTCACGTCAACGACGTGGGGTGCGCGACTGCCCCCTGGCGGCTCCGCCGCGTGGGGCCCCTGTGTCTCTACAGGGGCGGGGCAGATCCCCGCCCCTCGCACGGTCGGAATAAATCCGACCCTGCTCACCCCTGCCCCTCGGCGCGACTCCGCGCCGCTGTCGCCTTCCGCGACTGCCCCAAGCGGCGCAGCCGCTTGGGAACTCCCGTTCGTTCTTACAGGGGCGAGACAGCTTCTCGCCCCTCACAGGGTCGAAATGAAGTCGACCCTGTACACCCCACTCTTCGGCGCTCCTCGAGCACCGCTGTCGCCTCCGCGACGGGGCTACGCGGCTCTTTGGCGCTTGACGGTGCTCCGCTCTGCGACGAGCCCGGGCCTCGTCTTGGCCCGCTACTCTGAGCGCGTGGCCACTGCGCTCTACCGGCGGTACCGATCGGCGCGTTTCGCCGACCTCGTCGGGCAGGACGTGATCGCCACCACCCTGCGCAACGAGGTGCGCGCGGCCTCGCTGGCGCATGCCTACCTGTTCACCGGCATCCGTGGCACCGGCAAGACATCGACCGCGCGGATCCTGGCGCGGGCCGTCAACTGCCTGGCGCCGCAGGACGGCGAGCCCTGCAACGAATGCAGCGCGTGTCGCGAGATCCTCGACGGCAGCTCGGTCGACGTGCTCGAGATCGACGCCGCGAGCAACCGCGGCATCGACGAGATGCGCGACCTGCGCGAGAAGGTGAAGTACCTACCCGCGTCGCTGCGTCGCAAGGTGTACATCATCGACGAGGCTCACATGCTGACGGCCGAGGCGTGGAACGCATTCCTCAAGACACTGGAGGAGCCGCCGGCTCACGTTCTCTTCGTTCTCGCCACCACCGAGCCGCACAAGGTGCCGGAGACCGTCCGGTCGCGGGTCCAGCGCTTCGACTTCCGGCGTGTCTCGTCGACGGACCTGGTCGGCCACCTGGCCCAGATTCTCGAGTCCGAGGGCACCACCGCCGAACCAGACGCGCTGGCGCTGCTCGCTCGGTCCGGCCAGGGCAGCGTCCGCGACGCGCTCTCGATGCTCGACCAGGCGCTCGCGGGAGGAGCCCGTCCGCTCACTGCCGACAACGTCAGACGCGCCCTGGGGCTGGCCGACCCAGCCACCCTCCACGGTCTCCTCGAAGCGCTTGCTGGCGGCGACGGTGCGGGTGCACTTCGCGCCGTCGGGGCGGCCTTCGACGCTGGGGCGGACCCGCGCCAGCTGCTTCGGGAGACGGCCCGGCTGGCGCGGGCGGCGGAATTCGCGGCGCTGGGATACGCTGCGGGCGCGGAAGTCGCCGAAGGCGAGGCAGAGCTCGCCGCCACCATGGCGCGGGTGGCCCCAGCGGGGTTCTGGCTGCGCGCGCTGGAACTGCTCCAGGCCACCGAACTGGAGCTCCGCCAGCCCGTCGACGCCCGACTGCAGGTGGAGTTCTGCGTGATGCGGCTGGTGCGCGAAACCAGTCTCGGCGAAGCAGAGGTCGCTGCTCTCGAGGAGCGGGTCGCCCGCCTCGAAGCTGCCTCCCCCGGGGCTCGCGCCGAGCGCACCGCCACAGCCCTCCCTCAGCGCTCCGCGGTCGTCCCGCCAGCGCCAGCGACCGAAGCGCAGCCTCCGGCGGCCGGGGGCGCCGCCACCAGCGCGGCCGCACCGACCCAGTCTGCGGCTGCGTCCGATCCTGAGGCTGCGGAACCCGAAGTGGGCGCCAGCCAGACGCCGCCGGCAGGCGTTCTCGAGGCGCCCGTTCCTGGGTCCGCTGCGCCCGACGGCGGCTACGCGTCGGTCGCCGCGTGGCAGGAGAACTGGGTGAATCTGCTCGAGGCCGCGAACCGCCGCGACCGTGCACTTGCCGGGGTGCTGCGCGACTGCCGTCCCGTGGCCGCCGACGTCGATTCGCTCACGGTCGGGGCTCCGTATCGCTTTCACCTGGAGCGGCTGCGCGAGGCCGCGCGCCTGGAGGCGCTCACCCAGGCCGCCGGCGAGGTTGCTGGTGCGCCGCGGACGGTCGACACCACGTACGTCGGCCAGGACCCCGGCCCCGCACGGCGCCCAGGTGCCACGGGTGAGACGACCCAGGCGGTGCTCGACGCCTTCGCCGGCAGCCGCGTCACATCCACACGGCTGCGTGATGACGCCAGCAGTCCGCCCCGCGGTGGCGCTGCGTAGACTGCCCACAAACTGAGGGAGACCCCGTGAACAGCAACATGATGAAGCAGCTTCAGCAGATGCAGACGCGCATGGCCAAGCTGCAGGACGAGCTCGGCGACATGACCGTCACCGGAACCGCCGGGGGCGGCGCGGTGACGGTCACGGCTAACGCGCACCAGAAGGTGCTCTCAGTGAGCATCGAGCCTGAGGCGTTGGAGGAGGGGGCAGAGCTGCTTGCCGACATGGTGCTCGCCGCCACCAATGACGCTCTCGACAAGGCACGGGATACGGCCGCCCAGCACATGGGGCAGCTCACCGCGGGCCTGGGACTGCCTCCGGGTCTCATCTGACCAGATGGGATTGATCCCGCCGGCGATCGAGCGGCTCGCCGCGGAGTTTGGCCGGCTGCCCGGTATCGGCCCCAAGACCGCTCAGCGCCTCACCTTCCACTCACTGGCGGCGAGCCCCGAGAGCACCGAGCGCCTGGCCGCTGCGCTGCACGATCTCCACGCCGGGGTGGGTTCGTGCACGCGCTGCTTCTTCATCGCTGAGGGCGATCTCTGCGCGGTCTGCATCAATCCGAGCCGCGACCAGACGGTGATGTGTGTTGTCGAGGAGCCTCTCGACGTCCTCGCCGTGGAGCGCAGCGGTGAGTTCAGCGGCGTGTACCACGTGCTCGGCGGCGCGCTCTCGCCGATCGACGGGGTGGGCCCGGATCAACTCACCATCGATGCCCTGGAGCGCCGCCTGGACAGCGGTGAGGTACGCGAGGTGGTCATCGCCACCGACCCTGACGTGGAGGGGGAGGCCACTGCCCACTACCTCGGCGAACGACTGGCCCCGCGAGGGGTGACCGTCTCACGGCTCGCCCACGGCCTGCCAGCGGGTGCGGACCTGCAGTACGCCGACGAGGTGACCGTCGCCCGAGCCTTCGTCGGCCGCCGCTCCCTCTGAGCACGGCGGCTCGGTTATCCCGCCACGTATGCCGTTTTGGTGACTGTGTCTGTGTTTGTGTCGGGACCATCGGGGCGCCGGATACCTAGAATCAGTCCACCATGAGCAACGACGAGGTAGAACGCCTGCGGGCTGAGATCGCGGAACTGCGTAGCCTTCTGGAGAAGCACCAGTGGGGCGGTCTGACCCCGGTTCGATCCAACGGCGCCTGCCCAGAGTGTGCTGGCGGTGAACCACCGGCCGGGCCGGGTCATCGGCCCGGTTGCGAACTGGCAGCAGCCCTGGACAGAGAGACGAGCTGATCCAGCCGCCAAGGCGGGGCCAACTTGACGCCACCCCCTCCGGTGGGTATGATTCCCCTCTTGCCCGGTCGGCCGTTGCTGCCCGGGAAGTGCTGCGTTTTCCCATACGTTGGGGTTCGCGCGCGCCGAGAACCTTGACATTTGAAGAGTGGAGACGACTTTCCGCAAAGGGCCTAGGGCTCACGGTTCGCCGTGGGCTGGTGAGGTACCTCGTCTGAATTCGTCGTAGGCCGGGTTTCCAC
>JALZAG010000099.1 GCA_030948445.1 Candidatus Dormiibacterota bacterium | reverse complement strand
GCTAGGGTGGCCGAAGATGCGACCGATCGAGGACGGTGTCGATGGCTGAGGTCACCTGGACGGACGTCGCGCCCCGCGACGGCCTGCAGAACATCTCGCAGTCCGTGCCGACCGAGGTCAAGGTGCGACTGATCAAGGGTCTCCTGGCTGCCGGTGTCCCGCGCGTCGAGGCCACCTCCTTCGTGTCAGCACAATGGGTTCCCCAGCTGGCTGACGCTGCCGATGTTCTGCGCGCGCTTGGCCCCGAAGCATTGCCGCGGCTCCGGGTGCTCATCCCCAACCGTCGCGGGTTGGAGCTCGCTCTCGAGCACGGGGTTGGCAACGTGCTCTACACCATCGGCGCCACCGACACCTTCAACCGGCGCAATGTGAACCGCAGCGTGGCGGAGTCGCTCGACGACCTCGACGGCGTTGTCGCCGAGGCGCAGGAAACCGGGTGCGCTGTCGACGTGGCCGTCTCGGTGAGCTTCGGTTGCCCGTTCGAGGGTGCTGTCGACCCGCAGCTCGTGGTCGACCTCTGCAGGGAGCTCGTCGCGCGCGGCGCCGCGGAGGTGGGCATTGCCGACACCATCGGTGCTGCAGATCCCGCCGCGGTGCGCGAGCTCTGCGCACGCGTCGGCGACGTCGTACCCGACCAGCGACTCTCACTCCACGTGCACGACACCAGGGGGCTCGGTGTCGCCAACGTGCTGGTCGCATACGAGGCGGGAGTGACTCGTTTCGACGGAAGCTCCGGCGGGCTGGGGGGCTGCCCATTCGCCCCGCGCTCCACCGGCAATGTGTGCAGCGAGGACGCCCTGCAGGCCGTGGCGAGCGCGGGAGGTACCCACGGTTGCGACCTTGCCGCCTACTGCCTGGTGAGCGAGACCCTCGCCTCCGACCTCGGCGTCGAGCTTCCCGGAAAGCTGTACCGCGCCGGGATCTGGAATGGCGCAAGCGTCGAGCAACCTGTGGCATGACCGATCTCGCCGAGTCCGCCACGTCAGGGGAGACCACCGTCCACGACGCCTCCGAGCTCGAGCACAGGTTGGAGCGGGCGCGGTCGGGCGGATCCGAGAAGGCACGCACCAAGCTCCGCGAGCAGGGGAAGTTGATGCCGCGCGAGCGCATCGACAGGCTCTTTGACGACGGAGCGCCGTTTGTCGAAGATGGGTTGCTGGCCAACAACCTCGCCGACGACCTCCCTGCCGACGGGGTGGTCACCGGCATCGGCACACTCGGTGGCCGCCCCTGTGCGGTCATGGCCAACGACCCATCGGTGAAGGCCGGGAGCTGGGGTGCGCGTACGGTGGAGAAGATCGTGCGCATCCTCGAGACGGCTGAGCGCCTGCAGATCCCCATGGTGTACCTGGTGGACTCCGCGGGGGCGCGCATCACCGACCAGGTGGCGATGTTCCCCGGGCGCCGTCACGCCGGGCGCATCTTCCGGATGCAGGTGCGGCTGTCCGGGCAGGTACCCCAACTGTGCGTGCTTTTCGGGCCGTCGGCGGCGGGCGGTGCTTACATCCCCGCGTTCTGCGACTCGGTGATCATGGTCGAGGGCAACGCGTCCATGTACCTCGGCTCTCCGCGGATGGCGGAGGTGGTGGTGGGGGAGAAGGTGACCCTGGAGGAGATGGGCGGCGCGCGCATGCACTGCAGCGTCAGCGGGTGCGGCGACATCCTCGTCAAGGACGAGGACGCGGCCATCGCCACCGCCCGGCGCTACCTCTCCTACATGCCATCGTCATGGCGCGACAAGGTCGGGGGCGTAGAGCCGATCGGCCCCGCGTCGGACGCGGCGTCCATCGAGGCGACCATTCCCACCGAACCCGGTCGTGGGTACGACGTGCAGGACGTCATCAAGGCGCTCGTCGACGCCGGTTCCTTTTTTGAGATCAAGCGGCTCTTCGCGCGCGAGCTGGTCACCGGCTTTGCGCGCCTCGACGGTCGCGCCATCGGGGTGATCGCCTCACAGCCGCGTTTCAAGGGCGGAGTGCTCTTCGTCGACTCCGCCGACAAGGCGGCGCGTTTCATCACCTGCTGCGATGCTTTCAACATCCCCGTACTCTTCCTTGCGGATGTCCCCGGTTTCATGATTGGCACCGCGGTGGAGCGCCAGGGCATCATCCGGCACGGCGCCAAGATGATTGCGGCACTCAGCCAGGCGAGCGTCCCGAAGATCTGCGTGGTCATGCGCAAGGCGTACGGCGCTGGCTTGTACGCCATGTGCGGCCCCGCCTTCGACCCCGACTGCACGCTCGCACTGCCGTCGGCGCAGATCGCTGTGATGGGTCCCGAGGCGGCGGTCAACGCGGTGTACTACAACCGCATTCACGAGCTGCCGGAGGAGGAGCGCGCCGGATTCGTCAGCCGGTTGCAGGACGAGTACCGCGAGGACATCGACATCTACCGGCTGGCCGACGAGCTGATCATCGACGCCGTGGTTGCGCCATCGGACCTTCGTGCTGAGCTGGTGCGCCGCTTCGAGGTCTACTCGACGCGCGTCCGGGACGACGTGCCGCGCCACCACGGGAACTTCCCCACGTAGTAGAACGCTTTGCCGGACCCGCGGCGGGGTACCCTAGTCGGCATGTGGCAGAACATCAAGACAGCCCTCTTGCTGGCCTTTCTCGACGCCATCTTCCTGGTGGTCGGTGGCCTCGTTGCCCACCGCACTGGGCTCATCGTCGCCGCGGTCGTCGCCCTGGCTGTGAACGCGATCTCGTACTGGAAGAGCGACAGCATCGCCGTGCGCGCGGCACGGGCCGTCGAGGTGTCACCGCAGCAGGCACCGGAGCTCCACCAGATGGTGGCTGAGCTCGCCGCCGCCGCGGGTATGCCCAAGCCGCGCGTCTACATCAGCGACGACCCCTCGCCGAACGCATTCGCAACCGGGCGCAACCCAGCGCACGCTGCCGTCTGCTGCACCACCGGAATCCTGAACCTCTGCAGTGCTCGGGAGATGCGAGGTGTGCTCTCGCACGAGCTCAGCCACGTGCGCAACCGCGACATCCTCACCGCGTCCACCGCGGCCACGATCGCACTCGGGATCTCGATCATCGCCCAGATCGCCCAGTTCTCACTGTTCTTCTTCGGAGGCAATGAGGAGGAGAGCGGCGGCCAGGTGCTTGTGACCCTCCTCGTCGCCTTCCTGGCGGCGCCGGCCGCGGCGATCATCCAGCTGGCGATCAGCCGCGCGCGCGAATATGAGGCCGACCACGACGGCGCGGTGCTGTCGCACGATCCGATGGGCCTCGCCGACGCTCTGCGCAAGCTCGAGGCTCGCACCGCGCAGGTGCCGATGCAGGTCGCTCCGGCCTTGGCGCCGTTGTACATCGTCAACCCGTTCGGCAATCGCCGGGCCTCGCTGGCAGCGCTCTTCTCCACGCATCCGCCGCTTGCCGACAGGGTGGCGCGGCTGGAGCGCATGGCCAAGGCTGGCTGAGCGGGCTCTCCAGGCGACGCGTCTGCCGCCCACTCGGCGACGATGGCCGGCATCCAGAAATTCTTCCTCGACCTCAGCAACAACCTGGGCAGCTTCGCGTACCTGATCGTCTTCCTCGGGGTGGGCATCGAGTCGCTCGGCGTCCCGGTGCCCGGCGAGACGGCGCTCCTCGTCGGTGTCTTCCTGGCCACCCAGGGCAGGCTCAGCGTGGCGATCGTTGCCCTGGTGGCGTGGGTTGGAGCGGTGATCGGCGACAACATCGGCTACGCCATCGGACGACGGTGGGGCACCCGTCTTGTGCGCGTGCCCGCTGTAGGTCGCTTCTACAGCCCGGCGCGGCTGGAGCGCGCCGAGGCCCTCTTCGAGCGCCGAGGCTGGGTGGCAGTGTTCGGGGGGCGCTTCATCGCGCTGCTGCGCATCTTTGCCGGCCCGCTTGCGGGGATGCATCGCATGCCATGGCCCGAGTTCGTCGTGGCCAACGCGACGGGCGGCGCGCTCTGGGTGGCTGTGATCGTGGTGGTGGGAGTGCTGATCGGCAACAATCTGGACCGCGCCATCAGCTTCGTGGGCCGGGTCGGCTACATCGGGCTGGGCGCTGCCATCGTCCTGGTGCTCGCGTATGTCGGGCTGCGGATGTGGCGCCGGCGTCGCAACGGCTAGGTGGTCGGGGTCACCAGGCTGGCGCGCCAGACGATGCGCTGACTGTCCACCCAGAACGGCGTGCAGGTGATCAGGGTGAGGTCGTGGCCCGTGGTCGGTATCAGTTGCGACACGTTGCTGGGGTTGAGCGTCCAGCGTCCGGTGACCTTGTAGACGAACGTGTGGCAGGTGCGGTCCTGGATTGAGACGGTGTCACCGACGTTGAGCTGGTCGATGTGCTCGTAGTCAGGCTCGCGGTGGAACGCGATGATGGAGTTGCCCTGCTGTCCCGGCGCCGGGGTTCCGGTGTAGTGGACCATCGAGCGGTTGTGCAGGGAGTCCCACGTGCCATCCGTGGCCACCCCACCGTAATGCTCGGCGGCGGGCGAGCTGAAGGTGACAAGCGCGTAGTCTGCTGGCGAGCCTGAGCCGCAGGTGATCGCGGTCTTGGGCGCGGGTGTGCTGGCGGCCGGGGCGCCCACCAGGGAGTTGGAGCCGCCCTTCTGCCACGACCCAAGAGCGGTCTGATCTGCATGTCCGCGCTGCCACACGCCGATCAGAGGCACGGCCACGAGGCCCACACCGGTGAGGATCGCAGCGATCCCCAGGGCCATGAGCGAGAGGCGCAGCGGGGACCGCTTGACGCGCTGAGGGCGCGGGTACGGCTTGTCGTCCATCAGGCACAGGATACGCCGACTGACGCGTTGGACAGCGTGCCCCGCGCTCTGTCGCCGGTTCCAAACCAGCCCGTCACGAGAGCGCCGTCAGCGCCGCCTCGGATTGCGCGGCCGCTTGCGTCCATACGCGACGCCCTCTGCCACGGCGTCGAAAGCGGCCACCGGGGCGTTGGTAGCGAGTTGGATGCCGTCCCCCTGCACGAACACCTTTCGGGTGCCCACGTCGATCAGGTACGAGACAGTCTTGCCGCCAGTGGCGTCGGGCAGCACCGAGACGTCGGAGACCGTCCCCGTACGGCGACTGCCGCCGTACGGGAAGGTCACGCGACTGCCGATCGCGATGGCGCCTTCGGGCGCGGCTTCGCTCAACGGCCCGAGGGCCGGAAGCAGTCGCTGCAGTAGACGGGCTTGTCACCCCGGGGCTGGAAGGGCACCCGCGCGATGCCACCGCAACCAGCGCAGGTCACCTCGTACATCTGTCGGGGGGCACTGGAACGCGCGCCGTAGCCGCCGCCGCCACCACCGCCGCCACCGCCGCCGTAGCCACCGCCGCCACCAGAGGCAGCGCGTCTCGCCGCCCGGCAACTCGGGCAGCGGGAGGGGGGATTGGTCAGACCGCGGGAGGCGAAGAACTCCTGTTCCCCCTCGGTCCAAATGAAGTCGACGCCGCACTCGCGGCAACGAAGAGTCTGGTCTACCGGCACGCGCCAAGGTCCTCCGCCGGGACGTTGGGGCGCCCGGTCATAAGTGATACGTGCGCCTAACAGTACACGGTCCCGGGTTCGATGGCCACCGGCCTCCGATCGTGTTTCGATCTCGCCGCGGGGAGCATTGCTACCATCGGGCCGGCCCTGGACAGGAGCGGGCCTTGGCGCACTGGGCGTCCGGGTGGCCGACGGTGGGGCTGGAGGATTCCCATGACGCACGCCCGCCGCCGCCTGTTCACCTCTGAGTCGGTCACCGAGGGTCACCCCGACAAGATCGCCGACCAGATCAGCGACGCAGTGCTCGACGCAGTCCTCGAGAAGGACCCGCTCGGGCGGGTGGCGTGCGAGACCGCGCTCACCACCGGCACCGCGCTGGTGTTCGGCGAGATCTCCACGGATGCCTACGTCGACATCGCCGGTGTCGTCCGCCGCACCATCAAGGACATCGGCTACGTCCGCGCCAAGTACGGCTTCGACTACGAGACGTGTGGTGTCCTCGTCTGCATCGACGAGCAGTCGCCCGACATCGCCCAGGGCGTCAACACTGGCGGCGCCGGCGACCAGGGGATGATGTTCGGGTTCGCGTGCGACGAGACCCCAGAGCTGATGCCCGCCCCGATCCAGCTCGCCCACGGATTGGCACGCAAGCTCAGTGAGAAGCGGCGGGACGGCACTCTCCGGTGGGCTCGACCCGATGGCAAGACCCAGGTGACCGTCGAGTACGACGCAGAGGGCAGGCCGCGCCGGGTGGACAACGTCCTGGTCAGCATCCAGCACTCCGAGGACGCCTCGCACGAGCAGATCTTCGAGGAGGTGCAGCGGCACGTGGTCGACGAGGTTATCCCGTCCCAGCTGATGGACAGCGCCACCATCCGTCACGTCAACCCCACGGGTCGGTTCGTCATCGGGGGTCCGCAGGGGGACGCCGGTCTGACCGGCCGCAAGATCATCGTGGACAGCTACGGCGGCTATGCCCGGCACGGTGGCGGCGCCTTCAGTGGCAAGGACCCGACCAAGGTGGACCGGAGCGCCGCGTACGGCGCGCGCTGGGTGGCCAAGAACATCGTTGCCGCCGGCATGGCCAGCAAGTGCGAGATCCAGGTCGCGTACGCCATCGGGGTGGTCAAGCCAGTGTCGGTGCTCGTCGAGACGTTCGGCACCGAGAGCGTCCCCGTGGAGCAGATCGAAGAGCTCGTCAACAAGCACTTCGACCTATCCCCGTTCGGGATCATCTCGGCGCTCGAGCTGCGCCGGCCGATCTATCGCCAGGTTGCCGCATTCGGCCACTTCGGGCGAAGTGACCTCGACCTTCCGTGGGAGCGGACCGATCGCGCCCTCGACCTGGCCGAGGAGGCTGGGACCACGCCAATACTCGCAGTCGCGGCCGGCTGACGCCGCACCCTCGCCTCCTCCGGCATCATCGCGGCAGTGGCACTGCACATCCTCGTCCTCGCCGGAGGCAGCGGCACCCGGCTCTGGCCGCTGAGCCGTGGGCCGCGTCCCAAGCACCTGCTCCCTCTGGGCCCTGACGGTCAGACTCTTCTTCGCGCCACCGTCGACCGGGTCGCCACGCTGGCCGACGAGGTTCATGTGGTCACCGCCGCCAGCCAGGCCGACGCCTGCTCTGCGGCGCTCCGGGGCGCCGCGCGGCCTGTCGACGTCATCGCCGAACCCACCGCCCGCGGCACCGGCCCCGCGCTGGGTCTCGCAGTCCACCAGATCGCTCGTACTGACCCCGAGGCCCTGATCGTCTCCGTCCACGCCGACCACGAGGTCGCCGATGGGGAGGCGTACCGAGCCGCTGTCCTCGCTGTCGCCGGATGGGCCGCGGCCACGCATGGCCTGGCGACGGTTGGCCTCACGCCGACATTCCCGGCGACCGGCTTGGGCTACATCGCGCTCGGGGCGAGTGAACCTCCGGGCAGGTGGGCAGCCC